>JANQGL010000026.1 GCA_028277325.1 Magnetospira sp. | reverse complement strand
CCCGTCACCAGGGTCCGCAGGGGACTTCCACCCCCAAGTCGCCCGGACCGCCACCACAGCGGTCCGGGCAGCGCCAGTCTCGGCGCTACGCGCCATGCCTGGCGCACCACGACAAAAAAGGGCGGCTTCGGCGCCGCCCTTTCCGTCCCGCGGGACCGGGGGATCAGTTGAAGCGCGCCCCGGAGGGAACCCGCTGCATCGGCGGCACCCGGGTGATCATCTTGTCGAGGATGATCTCGCCGCCGTTCATGATCACCGCGACCTCGCGATTGGGGACCATGCCCATGTCCATCAGGATCATGTCGATCCACTGCTTCAGCTTACCCCGGGTCGCCGTGGTGGTGTAGGTGTACTTGGTGACCGCCGGCATGCTTTCCATCACGTCGTAGCGCACGAAGCAGGGGAACCGGTCGGCCTCGGCGATTTCGGTGCCGGTGTTGGTCATGGTGCCGACGACCTGGTGGATTTCGTCCTGCTCGAACCGCTTGAAGGTCAGGGTGAACGACGAGACCATGTTCATGCAGCGCGGGTCGCCGCCGGTGGCCGGCACCGCGCCACCGCCCACGTAGCCCTGCCCGGTGCCGGCGCCCGGCGACAGGTAGGCGAGCTTGGAGCCCAGGGCGTCGCCGATGCTGGCCGCGATCTCCGAGGCCTTGTCGCCGACGATCTCCGAGATGCAGGCGGCGTTGCAGTCGGCCGGCGCCGGATAGGTCGCGCGCGGCAGCTCGAAGGTGCCGAGGAAGGTGTTGTTGTCCAGGTCGTAGAGCTCGCCGTCGATCCGGGTTTCGAGCTGGTTGGCGAAGCCCAGGTTCTTCTGGTAGGCGTGGATGCGGTACAGGGCCAGGGCGCGCGAGCGCAGGTTGGCCTGCGCGGTCTTGTTGGCCAGCTGGGCGGCCTGCACGAGCTGCGTTTTCGGACGCCGGTCGGTGATGACCCAGCCGAGATTGACGGCCATCATCTCCTCGTCGACCATGCGGAAGCCATGGCGCAGCATGCTGTCCTTGAGCTGGGCGACGACCCGCTTGTTGATGTCGCTGCTGCGCCGCACCGTGCGCGGATCGGAATCCTCCGGCATCACGATGACCGGGATGTTGTCCTGGGTCTGAGCGTTGGCGGGAAATCCGGCGGTGCTGCAGGCGGCCGCGACGAGCGCGAGGGCGGCAAGACCGGTACCCCGGGCAATCCTGAAGAAGTAACTCGACATGGCTGGGTTCCTCCGTGGTGTGATATCCAACTGTCCCCCGACAATGAAAGGCGTGGCAGGAATTTTTGGTCGGACCTTGGAAGAATAGACTCCTCAGGGGTATTGGCAAGCGACAGGACTCCGATTCGTCCGACATCGGGAAATTCTCGCGGCCGGCCGTTATGCTCCTTGACCGGCCCGGCGCGGCCGGGAAATGCTGCTCCCCCCTTCGCCACCGGATGCCACGCCATGCGCTCTCTGTTGTTGATCGGTATCGGTCCCGGCGACCCGGACGCCCTGACCCTCGGCGCGGTCAGGGCGATGCGCCGGGCCGACGTGTTCTTTTTCCTGGAAAAGGCGGACGCCGGCCGCGACGCCCTGATCGACGTCCGGCGTCGGCTGCTGGCCGCGCATGCCGGCGACCGGCCGTACCGGGTGGTCAGCGGACGCACCCCGGCGCGCGACCGCGCGGCCGAGGACTACGCGGACGCGGTGGCCGACTGGCGCGACCGGCGGACCCGGGTGATCGGCGACCTGATCGACCGCGACCTGATGCCCGGCGAGACCGGCGGCGTCCTGATCTGGGGCGATCCGGGGCTCTACGACGGGACCCTGCAATCGGTGCAGGACCTGATCGCCGAGGGGCGCGGCGACCTGCGGGTCGAGGTGGTGCCGGGGATCGCCAGCCCGCAGGCCCTGGCCGCCCGCCATCGGGTGCCGCTCAACCGGGTCGGCGAAAGCCTCACCGTCACCACCGGCCGGCTGATCGGGTCGGCGGACCCGGACACGGTGACCAACCACCTGGTGATGCTGGACGGCCGCCATGCCTACCGGCACCTGACCGGGTACGACCTGGACATCCATTGGGGGGCCGACCTGGGGACGCCGGACGAGGTCCTGATCGCGGGGCCGCTCGACGCGGTGGCCGACCGCATCGGCGCGACCCTTGACGCGAAACGGGCCGCCAAGGGCTGGGTGATGGACTCCTACCTGCTGCGCAAGCGGCGCGAGGGACCTTAAGCCCGGCATCCTGCGGGGCGAGGCGGGTGATCCGGTAAAGCCCGCCCGGTGTCCCGGCCGGCAGGACCGGCAGTCTGGCGCAAATGCGACGCAAACAAGGCGCGCCACCACGGAACGCGCCGGAGTCGCCGTGTCCAGCCGGCGGCCGAAAGAAATCTACCGCGCGACGTCGATCACCGTGCGGCCGCGCACCTGGCCGTCGAGGATGGCGCGGCTCAGGTCGCCGAGATCGCTCAGGCCCGCCTCGTTCGTCATCGCCTCCAGTTTCTCGATCGGCAGGTCGGTGACGATCCGCGACCAGGCCAGCCCGCGGCGCTCGAACGGACAGGTTCCGGAGTCGATGCCGAGCAGGTTGACGCCGCGCAGGAGGAACGGGATCACCGTGGTCTCCAGCTTGTTGCTGGACGCCAGACCGACCGCGGCGGCCGAGCCGTGATGCTTCAGCTGGGCCAGGGCGCGGGCCAGGGTCGGACCGCCCACCGAATCGATGACGCCGGCCCAGCGTTCCTTCTCCAGCGGCTTGTTGGACGGTTCCGACAGTTCGGCGCGGTCGACGATGGTCGTCGCGCCCAGGTCGGTCAGGTACTCGCGGGCTTCCTTGCGTCCGGTCGAGGCGGCGGCCTTGTAGCCCAGACGGTTCAGGATCGCCACCGCCACCGAGCCGACGCCGCCCGCCGCGCCGGTCACCAGCACCTCGCCGGCGTCCGGGGTCAGGCCGTGCTCCTCCAGCGCCATCACCGCCAGCATGGCGGTGAGCCCGGCGGTGCCGATCGCCATCGCCCGGCGCGGCGTGAGGGCATCGGGCAGCGGCACCAGCCAGTCGCCGTTCACCCGCGCCCGCGTGGCGTAGCCGCCCCATTGCGCCTCGCCGACCCGCCAGCCGGTGAGGATCACCCGGTCGCCGGGAGCGTAGCGCGGGTGATCGCTGACCGCCACCGTGCCGACGAAGTCGATCCCGCCCACGTGGGGGTAGGTCCGCACCAGGTTGCCCAGGCCGTGCAGTATCATGCCGTCCTTGTAGTTGAGGGTGGAATAGGCAACGTCCACCGTCACGTCGCCGTCCGGCAGCCGCGAGTCGTCCACCTCCTCGATGACCTGGGTGACTCCGTCGCCGTCGCGGTCGATGATCAGGGCCCGGACCATGCGCGCCTCCCGAGTGGAACAAGTGGAAATCACAAACCCGGTCGAGCCCTACCCGTGA
Organism: Magnetospira sp.; assembly: GCA_028277325.1. GTDB lineage: Bacteria > Pseudomonadota > Alphaproteobacteria > Rhodospirillales > Magnetospiraceae > JANQGL01. Next base: position 1,090 of record JANQGL010000026.1, on the reverse strand, counting down.
TCGGGTCGGTTGTCAAACGCCGTGCCCGCTTTTGGGGGATCGCGGAGGTCGTGTACCGAATCCTCAGCCAAAAGGAATCCGAGGTGCCTGACGAGATCACTGCGGCCGATGCGTGGGTGTCTCCGCCGTCTGATCCCGGCCTCGGGCAGCGGGCGCGGCAACGGCGCTCCGGGCTCCCGCCAGGCCGCCTACTCGGCCGCCCCGGCCTTGGGTCCGTCGGTCGCGTCCGGCGAGTCGTCGTGCACCGGCGACGTCTCGATGCGCAGGCAATCGACCAGCGAATGGGGCACCGCCATCTCCTGCGGCAGGGTCTGGAGAACCCCGGTGATGCGTTCCCGCAGCGTGTCCAGGCCGGCGTCGTCGTAGGTGCCGTAGGCCAGGATTCCGAGCGAGCGGCCGCTGATCTTGGCCAGGGTGTCGGCGTCGCGCAGCAGCGGCCGGACCTGCTCGGCGATCAGGTTGATGGCCGCGATCCGGTCGGATCCGCCGTCGCCCTCGAACACCTCCGGGCCTTCCCAGTGCAGGGTCAGGACGCTGGAGCGCGGCGATTTGCGCTGCTCCTGGGCCGCCAGGCGCTGCTTGCGGTCCTCGAACAGCAGGGCGTTGGGCAGCCCCACATCCTTGTCGACGCCCGGGAAGCGGTCGTCGTCGGCCACCGCCTTCTGGCTCTGGACCCGCAGCACGCTGACCAGCCGGCTGGCCACCAGACGCGACAGCTCGGCCGCCATCGCCGCGTTCTGCAGCACCACCTTGGTGAAAATGTCCTTCGAGATGCTGAGCGCCTCGACCGGCGTCACCGCCTTGACGTTGGCGGTGCGCGGCACCTCGCACAGGAGCGCCAGCTCGCCGATCATCTCTCCGCTGCCCAGTTCCGCGACCCGCATTTCGCCGCCCTGGGCGTCGACGGTGATCTCCACCCCGCCCTTCAGGATCACGAAGGCGTTGGTGCCGAGGTCGCCCTGGCGCAACAGGACGTCGCCCGGCTTGTAGGTCAGTCGCTCGCTGGTAAAGGCGATCAGCTTGAGGGTCGAGCGGTCCATGTTGGCGAAGAACGAGACCTGGGACAGCACGTCGGCCTGGCCGGCGAGGC
>JANQGL010000022.1 GCA_028277325.1 Magnetospira sp. | reverse complement strand
CCGCTGTCGGTCAGTTCGGTGATCGTCACCACGCGGTTCGCGCCGGTGGTGGGATTGTCGCTGGCGTTGCGGTAGCCGAGCCCGTCGACAAGCGTCTGCAACTGCGCCGCGCTCAGCGTCGCGCCCGAGAAGCCGACCGTCGCCGTGCTCCCGGCAACGGACACGTCGACGTTCAGCCCGTTGGTGTCCGTCTTCAGCGAGTTGCCGTCCGTCAGTTCAACGTCCGAGCCGTCGAAACGCAGGATCTCGCTGGCCCCGTCGGCGACATTGGTGACCGTCAGGGTCAGGCCGGTGAGGGTCTGGCCGCTCTCGACCGTCGAGGCGGTGACGGTGTCGAACAGGTCGGCGTCGGCGCCCCCTTCCGTGAAGGTCGGGTTGGTGCCGGTCGCGGTCAGCGTCGGCTCGTCATTGATGCCGGTGATGGTGATCGTCACCGTGTCCGCCGTGCCGTCGACCGTCCCGTCATTGGGCGTCACCGTCAAGGTCGCGGCGTTGGTGTCGTTGAGCGCCGTGGTGAAGGTGATCTTGGAGGTGTCGTCCAGATAGGTGTTGAGGTCCGCCGCCGAGCCCTGCAGCGTCATCGAGGCGCTGCCGGAATTGGCGATGGTGACGCCGGCCGTGGTTCCGTTGCCGTCGACGGACGCGATCGATCCGCGGTCGACGGCCAGCGTCAGCGTGATGGTATCGCCGTCCGCGTCCGACACGTTGTAGGCGGACAGATCGATGGCGGTGGCGACGTCCTCCGTCGCCGTCGTATCCGCCGGCGTGCCGCCGAGCGCCGGGGCGCTGTTGGTCGCCGCCGAGTCGACCACCATCGTGTCGATGGAGAAGCCGCCGAGAAGGAATGACGACAGTCTGATTTCGAGAGTGTCGATATTGCCGAACGAACCGGAGTCCGGAGTCGTGAAATCGACGTTGGCGACCGTGTTGTGGGCCGGGCTGAGGGTCAGGCTCCCGACCGGGGCGCCATCCCGCGACCCCGTAAACGTGACATTGCGGGCCGGGCTTTCGGCGGCCCCGTGCTCATAGATGAACTGGAGGGATGTGAGACCGAACTCGCTGCCGTCGTCGCTCGACAGGGTTCCGGCGATCAGCGCGCCGGTCGTTGCGCCGTTCCACGTCAAGACGGCATCCGATGACCCACCCAGATTGTCCGTCCCGGCCCCGTTCTCGCTTGTCGCCAGGGCCAGGAACAAGCTACTCGCATCAACCGTCTCACCGGAAACGTCGAAACCGTTCAGCAAGGAATTGGCGGAGGCATCGACAGAGGGATCGTCGGCGTTGGCCAACACCACCGTCGCAGAACCGAACTCCATCGTCCCCGGCGTCGGCCCGACCGGCGCGGCGGTGGCGTCGTCCACCACGATCGACACCACGTCCATCCGGGGTTTCGGCGTCCCATCGGCGTCGTTGAACTCGAACGTCACCAGATCGAGATCTTGCCAGTCGGCTCCCGCAAAATCGACGCCGCGCGTGAGGGTGACCGTACCGTCGAAAGCGGTGGTCGGCAGCGCGATATCCTGGGTCACGACCGCCGAGGCGCCCCCGTCGCGGAAGCCGCTGATCGTCAGGGTCACATTGTCGATGATGTCGGGAAAGGCGATGAATGTGATCGCATCGAAGCTGAAATTCACCGTCGTGCTGTCGGTGAAGAACCGATGGCCCATGCCATTGGTTATCGTCCTATCAGGGTCAAAGGTCGAAGTCCCATCGGACCCCAAATCGTTGTCAGCGGTAAACGGCGTCGGGTCCGTGTCCCCACCGGAATCGAGAATGAAATTGATGTTCCCGCCAGCGTCCAGGGACACGTCGGCCAGGCCGTTCTGGCCGTCCCGAACCTGGGTGAGGGAGAAGTTCGGCGAGGGTATTTGGGTGTAGTCGATGGTCTTCTGCGTGCTCGCGGGAACCAGCGCTCCGGCAAAGCCCGATGCGGCGAAGGCATTGTCCACAGCCGTCTCGCCGATCGCGCCGGTCTGCACCTCCAGCACCCAGTCGCCGCCCAGCGTGTCGGCGCCGGTCAGGTCTTCCGACGCGGCGATGTCGGCGCCGGTCGCCGCGGCCAGCGCGTCGAGGGAGGCCCGGCCCGCGCCGTCCGCGCCGACATAGCAGCCATACAGCAGGATATCGCCGTCGGCGGCGAGCGCGGCGCCGATGGCGGCCAGGTCGGCGGCGTGGGCGTCCAGGCCGGCGGCGTCGACCGTGCCGGCGCCGAAGCGCAGCGCGCCGACCTCGCCATGGCTGACGATGTGCAGGGCGTCGATGTGCGAGCGCCCCTCCAACGCCCGCGCGATCTGGCCGAGCGCGTCGGCGGTGCCGTCGAGGACCACCGCCTCCACGCCGTCCGGCAGCGTGTCCAGCAGCACCGCGTGGCCGGCCACGGATC
>JANQGL010000387.1 GCA_028277325.1 Magnetospira sp. | reverse complement strand
GCGGGCCGGCGCTTACGGCGCCGAAAGCCAAGGGTTCCGGAGGAACCCGCCCGGCGATTGAGGGGGCCATAGCCGGTCAATCAATTGACCGGCTGGTATTAGGATCGGATCGAGTGCTTGAGGGTTTGGGAGACACCGAGGCCCAGACGGGCAAGACGGGCGGACCGCGCCGCCGGTTCGTCCACGCCAGCGCTCCGGGGATCGCTCTGCACAAGCCGCACCCCGGCAACGTCGTCAGGCTGTATGTGGTCGATGACCTGCTGCGGATGCTGACCGAGGAGGGTCTGATATGAGCACGATGCTGGAATACAAAGGCTACTTCGGTTCCATCGCATACAGCGAAGAGGACGAGGCGTTCCACGGCCGCCTGGAATTCATCCGCGACCTGGCCACCTACGAGGGCACCGACGCAAAGGGACTGAAGGCCGCCTTCCAGGAGGCGGTGGACGACTATCTGGCCCTTTGCGAGGCCGAGAACCGGACGCCCGATCTGCCCTTGAAAGGCAGCTTCAACGTTCGCCCCGGACGCGAACTGCACCGCCGCGCCATGATTTACGCCAAACGCCAGGGCCTCAATCTCAACTCCGTCGTTCGCGACGCCCTGCGACAGTACCTCGACCAACACGATCGGGTCGCGTGACGTGCCTGAACCTCCCGTGCCGTTCGGGGCGCCGTTCCGGACGGATCGACCAAATCCGAAAACGCAGACCAACCGAGTTTGGGATCAAGCGCCGCCCGACGACTTGGCTTTTTGTGGCGTCGCGCAGTAGATGTCGGACAGGGTCTCCAGCATCTTCACCACGTTGTCGTCCGACAGCGAATAGTAGATGCGCTGCGAATCGCGGCGCGTCCGCACCACGCCGTCACGGCGCAGGCGCGCCAGGTGCTGCGACAGCGCGGACTGGGTGAGGCCGACCCGCTCCTCGAGCGCGCCGACCGATTTCTCGCCGGTGCTCAACTCGCAGACGATCATCAGCCGGCGATCGTTGCTCAGCGTTTTCAGCAGCGACGCCGCACCGCGAACGTTGCGTTCGAGCACGTCAATTTCCATCATGTTGACGGCGACTCCGATTTTTATATTTGATCTTGCTAATATAAGAAACTCTCCCATATATGTCAGCAAGTTTCGATACATTCTCCGGAGTCCGCGGGACGGGAGGGATCATGTTGCTGAAAAGTATGAGGCTTTTTTTGGCGATGTCGGCGGTCGGCGGGCTCCTGGCGGGGCTTTCGGCGGCCCCGGCGGGGGTTCGGGCGGAGCCGGTCACGGTCCGTGCCCAGGACATCCGCGACCGCAAGGCGGTGTTCGCGACGGTCGAGGCGGCCGATCTGCTGCGGGCGCGGGCCCGCATCGGCGGCACCGTGGTCGACCTGACGGTGGACGAGGGCAGCCAGGTCGAGGCCGGGGCACGGATCGCCGCGGTGGTCGACGAGAAGCTGGCCCTGGAGATCCGCTCCGCCGACGCCCGCATCCAGTCGGTGGCCGCCGAGCGCGGCAACGCGGCGACCGACCTGAAGCGGGCGCGCGAGCTGCGGGCCTCGGGAACCGTCCCGCAGGCCAGGCTGGACGCGGCGGAGACCGCGTTGCGGGTGCTGGACCGCAACCTGGCCTCGGCGCGCGCCGAGCGCGAGGTGATCGTGCAGCGGGCCAGGGAGGGCGCGGTGCTGGCCCCCGGCGCCGGCCGGGTGCTCGACGTCAAGGTCACCGAGGGCGCGGTGGTGCTGCCGGGCGAGGCGATCGCCACCCTGGCGGCCGACAAGTACTACCTGCGCCTGACACTGCCGGAACGCCACGCCCGGTTCCTGTCCGAGGGCGACGGCGTGCTGGTCGGGCCGCGCGGCGTCCAGGTGACCAGCAACCACCACCTGCGCGGCGGCCGAGTGGTGAAGGTCTATCCGCGCATGCGGCAGGGCCGGGTGGTGGCCGACGTGGAGACCGGCGGCCTGGACGACTACCTGGTCGGCGAGCGGACCCTGGTCTACGTGGACACCGGCCTGCGGCGCGCCTTCGTGGTGCCGGAGGCGGCGCTGTACCGCCGCTTCGGGCTGTCCTACGTGCGCCTGGAGGACGGCACCGAGGTGGTGGTCCAGGCCGGACGCCCGGTCGAGGGCGGCATCGAGGTGCTGTCCGGACTGCGTGACGGCGACCGGGTGATGGTGCCATGAGCCGCCACGCCCCCAAGCTCGGCATCTCGGGCCACATCACCCGCGCCTTCATCACCTCGCCGCTGACCCCGCTGCTGCTCCTGGCCGCGCTGGCGGTCGGCCTGATCGCGCTGGCCGTGCTGCCGCGCGAGGAGGAGCCGCAGATCTCGGTCCCGGTGGTCGACATCCTGGTGCGGGCCGACGGCCTGAAGGCGGTCGACGTGGTCGAGCTGGTGACCAAGCCGCTGGAGGACATCGTCAACGGCATCGACGACGTGGAGCACGTCTATTCGCAGAGCCGCGACGATTCGGTGATGGTCACCGCCCGCTTCGAGGTGGGGACCAGCGAGGACACCGCGATCGTCCGCGTCCACGAGACGATCCGCGCCCACCTGTCGGAGATTCCGCTCGGCATCGACATGCCGCTGATCGTCGGACGCGGCATCAACGACGTGCCGATCGTGGTGTTCACCCTGTCGCCCGATCTCGCGACCGGCCACCACGAACGCTGGGACGACAACGGCCTGTTCAACCTGGCCGAGGAACTGGTGCACGAGCTGGTCAAGGTCGAGGACGTCGGCCTGACCTTCATCGTCGGCGGACGGGCCAACCAGATCCGCGTCGAGCCCGACCCGGAACGCCTGGCCAGCCATGGCATCACCTTGAACCAGCTGGTCGACAAGGTGCGCAGCGCCAACCGGACGTTCCAGATCGGGCGCCTGTTCGACAACGGGGAAAGCGTCCCGGCGGTGGCCGGCCGGACCCTGCAGGGCCTGCACGACGTCGGCCAGCTGCTGATCACCAGCCGCGACGGGCGGCCGGTCTACGTGAAGGACGTGGCGCGGGTGGTCGTCGGCGCGGCGCCGGGCGAGTCCCGGGTGTGGCAGATGGAGCCCGGCCCGGACGGCGCCCTGGAGCGGGTGCCGGCGGTGTCG
>JANQGL010000283.1 GCA_028277325.1 Magnetospira sp. | reverse complement strand
CTCGGCCAGCGCCGCGTAGCTGCGCCGGCGGACCGCCGGCGGCGCGTCCTTCTGCACCAGATCGCCGGTCACCAGCAGGATGTCCGGCGGCGGCGTCATCCGGTTGACCTGGGCCACCGCGGCGGCCAGCGCCGCCTCGGAATCGACCAGGTCCTTCAAGGGCACGCCATCCACCCGCAGATGGATATCCGAAAACTGGGCTACAATCATCGCAGGTGAGACCGTCGTCACAGCGTTACGAAAACATTTGAGGCTTCATACCCGACACTCGGTTCCGGGCGAAGCCAAATTTCGGAGACACCGTCCATGCCCAGGTTTTCCGCCAATCTCTCGTCGATGTACTCCGACGCGCCGTTCCTCGACCGGTTCGGGGCCGCGGCCGAGGCCGGATTCTGGGCCGTCGAATGCCGGTCTCCCTATGCGACGCCGGCCGCGGAGGTGCGGCGGCGGCTCGACGACAACGGCCTGAGTCTGGTCCTGATCGACGCCCCGGCCGGCGACTGGACGGCCGGCGAGCGCGGCCTCGCGGCGCTGCCGGGCCGCGAGCGGGCGTTCCGCGAGGGCATGTGGCGGGCCGTGGAGTACGCCGACGCGGTGGACTGCCGGCGCATCCACGTGATGGCCGGGGTGGTGCCGCCGGACACCGACCCGGACGCCTGTTGGGACACCTATCTCAACAACCTGTGCTGGACCGCCGGTCTGGTCGAGGGCACCGGCACCGAGATCACCCTGGAGCCGATCGGCGGCCTCGACGTGCCGGGCTACCTGCTGGCCTCCAGCGACCTCGCGGTGCGCGCCATCGACACCATCCGCTCGACCAGCCTCTACCTGCAGTACGACATCTACCACGGATTGCGCATGGACGAGGTGCCGGCCGACGTGTTCCGCCGCTACCTCAAGCGCATCCGCCACGTCCAGGTGGCCGGCAACGTGGACGAGGTGAGCCCGGTGGCGGGCGGCGACCCCATGCCGGCCCTGTTCGGCCTGCTCGACGATCTGGACTACGACGGCTGGGTCGGCTGCCGGCGCATGCCGCGGCGCACCTGCGACGGCCTGGTCTGGGCCGGACAGTTCGCCTTCGCCCTGCCGGCGGCCTGACCCCGCTGAACCTTCGCCACGAAGCCCTCGACCGTCGCGCGCGGATCCGGCGCCGCGTCGCGGACGCCAATCCGGCCCGGCCGCCCGGAAAGAAACAGTTTTATCCAAAATCAACGACATATAAATGATTCCGTTTTCTGCGGAAACGGATGTTGAATATTGATTGGTGTCAACAACCCGTGCGACGAGCCCGCCATGCGGACGACCGCGACACAGATGGCCAGACGGTTTCTCGGCAACCGCCACGGCAGCGTGGCGATCGAGTTCGCCTTCATCGCGCCGGTCCTGTTCCTGATGTCGGTGGGGGCGATCGAGTTCGGCACCATCATGCTGACCAGCATCCTGATGGAAAGCGGCCTGCGCGAGGCGGCGCGGTTCGGCATCACCGGGCGGGAGCCGGACGACGGCGGCCGCCTCGACCGCATCCTGGCGATCGTCGATGAGCGCACCCTGGGGCTGGTGGACATCGACCAGGCCGACGTCGAGATCCTGGTCTATCCCGGGTTCGGCGACATCGGGCGCGGCGAGGACTTCGTCGACGGCAACGGCAACGGGTCGTGGGATGCCGGCGAGACGTTCACCGACGAGAACGGCAACGGCACCCGGGACGACGACCTGGGGGTCGGCGGCGCCGGCGGGTCGGGCGACATCGTGGTCTATCGCATGTCCTACGCCTGGACCGCCTGGACGCCGCTGGCCGCGATGTTCGTCGGCGACGGCGGGGTGATCGACCTCGGGGCCTCGGTGGTGGTCCGCAACGAGCCCTGGGACACCGGCGCATGAGGATCGGCGCCCGGCTCGGTCGGCTGGCCATGCCCTGGCGGGACCGCGACGGATCCATGGCGGTCGAGCTGGCCTTCGCGATCCCGGTGGTGCTCGGCCTGATCCTGTCCGGGGTCGAGATCACGCGCTTCGTCCTGCTGAACCAGAAGATCGAGCGGACGACCGCCACGGTGGCCGACCTGGTGTCGCAGGCCGAGGCCCTGACCGGGGCCGACGTGGATGCGCTGTTCTCGGCCGGCCTGTTCGTGATGGACCCGTTCGACCTCACGCAGGACGGCGACATCGTGGTGTCGTCCATCGTCGGCGAGGACGGCACGGCGCGGGTCGACTGGCAACGCAACCTGGGCCAGGGCGCGGCGGGCAGCCGGTTCGGCACGGTCGGCGGCGGCGCCGTGCTGCCGGCCGGGTTCTCGGTCGGCGACGGCGAATCGGTGGTGGTGGCCGAGGTGTTCTACGACTACAGCCCGATGTTCACCGGCGGCAGCCTGGTCGACGGCCTGGTCGGCGAGAAGGAGCTGTACGGCGCCGCCCTGTTCCGACCCCGCTTCACCAGCCGGATCACGTTCACGCCCTAAAACGTTTGGTTCTTCCCCGGAATTCCGGGGTAGGGTCAGCCGACAGGCCCCGGTCCCTCCCGGTCAGGGCTCCGACCTGCGCCAGCGGGCGTGGAAGGTCCCCGGCCGGTCGAGCCGCTCGAAACCGTGGGCGCCGAACCGGTCGCGCTGCGCCTGGATCATGTTGGCCCACAGGCGCGGCGTCCGGTAGGTGTCCGCGTAGGCGAGCGCCGAGCCCAGCCCGGGCACCGGCACCCCGGCCGTCACCGCCGCCGCGACGGCGCGCCGCCAGCCGGCCTGATGGCGCCGGAAACGATCGGCATACCAGGGCGCGCGCAGCAGATTGGGCAGTTGCGGATCGGCCGCGAAGGCGTCGATCACGTCGTCCAGCAAGGCCGCCCGGATGATGCACCCGGCCCGCCAGACGGCGGCCACCCGTCCCGGGTCGATGGCCCAGCCGTAGCGTTGGCCGGCCGCCGCGACGGCCGCCAGCCCCTGCGCGTAGGCGACCGGGACCGCCGCCGCCAGGGCGGCCTGAAGGTCGGCGGCCAGGGCCGCCGGTTCGGCCACCGGGGCGATCGGCGGGCCGGTCAGCAGCGGCGCCGCGGCCAGCCGTTCGTCGCGCAGGGCCGCCAGATAGCGGGCGAACACCGCCCCGGTGAGGGTCGGCGCCGCCACTCCCAGGTCCAGCGCCGCCTCCGAACTCCATTGCCCGGTGCCCTTGTGGCCGGCAGTGTCGCGGATCGCCTCGACCAGCGGTCCCTCGGCCAGGTCGTCGGGGGTCTCCAGGACGTCGGCCGCGGCCTCGACCAGGAACGACGCCAGCGGACCCCGGTTCCAGTCGCGGAAGGTGGCGGCCAGGGCCGCGTGATCGAGGCCGCCCAGGTCGCGCAACAGGACGTAGGCCTCGGCCAGCATCTGCATGATGCCGTACTCGATGCCGTTGTGGACCGTCTTCACGAAATGGCCGGCCCCGTCGCGTCCCAGCAGGGCGCAGCACGGCGCGCCGCCGTGCTCGGCCGCGATCGCCTCCAGGATCGGTCCCGCCTTGACATAGGCGCGCGCCGTTCCGCCGGCCATCAGGGACGGCCCGAAGCGGGCCCCGAAGGCGCCGCCCGACACCCCGAGGCCGATGAACGACAGCCCGAGATCGGCCAGCGCCCGTTCGCGCCGCATGGTGTCGCGGAAATGGGAATTGCCGCCGTCGATCAGGGTATCGCCCGGCTCCAGCAGCGGCGACAGGGCGCCGATCGCCGCGTCCACCGGCGCCCCGGCCTTGACCATGATCATCACCACGCGCGGCGTCGGCAGGGCGGCGGTCAGGCCCGGATAGTCGTCGCACAGCGCGATCCGGCGCGCCGACGGATCGTCCGGCGCCTCGGCGAACCGCCGGCGGGCCTCCGGCCAGGGATCGAAGGCCGCCACCCGATACTCGCGATCGGCCGCGTTGTGGGCCAGGTTGCGGCCCATCACGCCCAGTCCGACCATGCCCAGTGCGGTTGGTGCATCCATCGCGCGCATTCCCGGCTCGTCATCGGTTCCCGGCGCGACGGTACCTGAAAACCTGTCGCAACGCACCCCCGCTCAAACCAGCGGCACGAAGGCGACCGGCAGCACCGCGCGGGTGGTGAAACGGCCGTCCGCCGCCTTGCGGCCGAGGGTCAGCCATTGCCGCTCCCACGGGTCGCCGAGCGGCACGACCAGCCGGCCGCCGGGCGCGAGCTGGTCGATCAGCGGTCGCGGAATGCGTTTCGGCGCGGCGGTCACCATGACGCCGTCGAACGGCGCCGCCTCCGGCCAGCCGAGCGCCCCGTCGGCGGTTCGCAGGCGGACGTTGACGACCCCCAGGCCGGCCAGCCGGTCGGCCGCCCCGGCCGCCAGCTCGGGCACCGTCTCGATGCTGAACACCTCGGCCGCCAAGCGTGCCAGAACCGCCGTCTGGTAGCCGCAGCCGGTGCCGATCTCCAGCACCCGGTCGACCGGCGCGAGGTCCAGCAGGTCGGTCATCAGGCCGACGATCGCCGGCTGCGAGATGGTTTGTCCGCGACCGATCGGCAGCGGGTGGTTGGCGTAGGCGTCGCCGCGCCGCTCCGGCGGCACGAACCGGTGGCGCGGCACCGCGCCGAGCGCCGACAGCACCGCCGGCGACAGCTCGGGACGGCCGGTATGGCCGCCCCACGCCCGGGCGTCGGCCTCGACCGCGTCGACCATGCGGTGGCGGGCCCGGATCAGCGAGTCTTCGTCCTCCGCCACCCCCGTCGCCCCGTCAGTGCCCGTGCGTCTTCACCTGATTGCGCCGACGCTGCTTGTGCTCCTTGATCTGCCGTCGCGCCGCCTCGAAGGCGTCGCGCAAGGTCACGTAGATGTCCTCGTGCTCGTGCTTGTCGTCGTTCTCCAGCTTGACGACGATCTCCTTGCCGGGCAACGAGATGTCGAGCCGCACGTCGTACAGGCGCCCCTGCTGATTGTGGCGGTGCGGCGCCTCGACCACCACCCTGCAGGCGGTGATCGAGTCATGGACCTGTTCGAGCTTGGCCACCTTCTCCCGGATTCTCTCCTCCACCGCATCCGAGTGCTGCAAGCCGCGGAAGGTGATCTGCAATGGCGTCCGCATCGCGAGTCCTTTCTCTCTTCTCTTTGTCAAACAACGGGAAATTATATCCCTTTCCAGGAGTCGGCCGAAACCCAAAAGGCGGCGGAACCGCACCGCGGCGGGGGTTGCATTCGGGCGCCCGCCGTCACATATCTGCCCAGCCGCGACGGGCGGCCGGAAAGGAACCCAAAGACAACGGAGGCGAGTTCCCAGCCATGGTCAAGGAGGAACTGAGGTTCGAGGCCGAGGTCAGCAAGCTGCTCGACATCGTCACCCATTCGCTCTACTCGAATCGGGAAATCTTTCTTCGCGAGCTGATTTCCAACGCGTCCGACGCCTGCGACAAACTGCGCTACGAGGCCCTCACGGCGCCGGATCTGCTGGGCGGCGACGGCGGGTTCGCCATCCGGCTCGGCATCGACGGGGACGCCAGGACGCTCACCCTGTCGGACAACGGCATCGGCATGAGCCGCGACGACCTGATCGAGAACCTGGGCACCATCGCCCGATCCGGCACCCAGGCGTTCCTCGACGGCCTGTCCGGCAACCAGCGGAAGGACAACAACCTGATCGGTCAGTTCGGGGTCGGGTTCTATTCCTCGTTCATGGTCGCCGACCGGGTCGAGGTGGTCAGCCGGCGGGCCGGCGACGCCGCCGCCTGGCGCTGGACCTCCGAGGGGCGCGGCGCCTACACCCTGGAGGAGGCGGACCGCGACGCCCGCGGGACCACGGTCACCCTGCACCTCAAGGACGACGCCCAGGAGTTCCTGGAGGACCATCGCCTGCGCCGGATCATCAAGACCTATTCCGACCACATCGCGGTGCCGATCCGCATGGACGGCGACGACGGCGAGCCGGTCAACACCGCCTCCGCCCTGTGGGCGCGCCCGAAATCGGACATCACCGAGGACCAGTACAAGGAATTCTACCACCACGCGGCGCATGCCTTCGACGAGCCGTGGCTGACCCTGCACAACCGGATCGAGGGCGTGGTGGCCTATACCGGGCTGCTGTTCGTGCCGTCGGCCAAGCCGTTCGACCTGTTCGACGTGGAGCGCAAGCCGAAGGTCAAGCTCTACGTCAAGCGGGTGTTCATCACCGACGACTGCGAGGGCCTGCTGCCGCCCTACCTGCGCTTCCTGCGCGGCATCGTGGATTCCGAGGACCTGCCGCTGAACGTCAGCCGCGAGATGCTGCAGCACAATCCGGTGCTCGCCAAGATCCGCTCCGGCCTGGTCAAGAAGGTGCTGGGCGAACTGGGCAGGAAGGCGGGCGACTCGCCCGAGGACTACGCCGGGTTCTGGGACAACTTCGGGGCGGTGCTCAAGGAAGGCATCTACGAGGACTTCGCCAACAAGGACGCCTTGCTGGACCTCGCCCGCTTCCGCTCGACGGGGACCGACGGCCTGGTGTCGCTGGCCGACTACCTGGGCCGCATGAAGGAGGGCCAGGACGCCATCTACTACATCACCGGCGAGGACATGGACGCCGTTGCCCGCAGCCCGCATCTGGAAGGCTTCCGCGCCAAGGGGGTCGAGGTGCTGCTGCTGACCGACCCGGTGGACGAATTCTGGCTCCCCGCGGTCGGCCGTTACGCCGACAAGCCGTTCAAGTCGGCGACCAAGGCGGGGGCCGACCTGGACGGCGTCGCCGATGCCCCGGAAAGCGCCGACAAACCGCGTCCGGACGAGGCCCCGGCGGCGCAGCTGGACCATCTCGTCGCCCTGTTCAAGGACACCCTGGGCGGATCGGTGAAGGACGTGCGGGCGTCGCACCGAATGACCGACAGCGCGGTCTGCCTGGTCGCCGACGAGGACGACATGGACATGAACCTGGCGCGCATGCTGCGCCGCCACCAGCGGTTGGACGAGGAAACCCCGCGGATCCTGGAAGTCAACCCCGGACATCCGCTGATCCGCCGGCTCGCCGCCCTGGCCGAGGCCGGATCGGACCGCGCGACGCTCGACGATGCGGCGCATCTCCTGCTCGACCAGGCGCGCATCGTCGAGGGCGACCCGGTGCCCGATCCGACCGCATTCGCGCGCCGATTCGCCGCCGCCGTCGAACGCGGCCTCGCCTGAGCGGGCGCCCGCCCCGTCACCCCGGGCCGCGGGCCGGCCCGGGACGCCGCACGACGATACCGGGTCCGCTGGCCGCGAAACCACCTGATTGGCGATAAAATGCGGTTTATTCAAACCATAATTGCGTTTAAACTGATGCATTCGGATTGGAACACAATGCCGGATTGTCAGGGAGAGCACACTTGGCCTCCGAGCGGCGACAATCGGACGACGAGATCGACCGGCTGGTTGGCGCGAACCTCCGCAAATGGCGCGGCGACCTGGGTCTGAGCCGCAAGGCGGTGGCAACTTGCCTGGGCGTCACCGCGCAGCAGGTCGCCAAATACGAGCAGGGCCAAACGCGAATATCCGCGAGCACGCTGTTTGCCCTGTCGCGCCTGCTCGGCGTCGAGGTCAACCGGTTCTTCATCGCGAGCGACGGCGAGGGATCCGGCGAGGATCGGCCCCCCGGAGGACCGCACGGACCCGGCCATAACAAGGAAACCGACCACGATCGCGATCTTGCCAAGTTTTTAAAAGTATATTCAAAAATAAAGAACGCCCACGTCAGGCATCGCCTTCTGGAGGTGATCCGCAGTCTTGGGGCGATGCAAGACTGACACTCCCGGCCAGCGGGCTTTTCCCTACGAAAATTACGGTATCATTCTCGTTGTTTGAATGTGAAAATATGCGACTATACGCTTGCATGATCGTCCGTCCCGCATAGAGACCTTATCCACCTCAGGGCTTCACCGAAGGAACTTGCCGGAGTATGAACAAGCGACGCACCAAAGGGTCGGCGGACCCGATCGACAAATACGTGGGGACCCGAATACGGGCCCGGCGCATGGGCCTGCGGATGAGTCAAACCCGACTCGGCGAGGCGATCGGTGTCACGTTTCAACAGGTCCAGAAATACGAGAACGGCACCAATCGCGTGGGATCCAGCAACCTGTTCAAGATCGCGCGGATCCTCGACGTTCCGGTCGGTTATTTCTTCGACGGCATTTCCGACGGCACCCTGGCGGGGGCCGGCGTCCAAGTGCCCGGCATGGCGGAACCGCCGCAGGAAAACCTGCGGTTCGATCCGATGAACTCCCGCGAGTCCATCGAGCTTATGCACAATTACTATCGGATCACCGACCCCGAGGTCCGGCGCAAGCTCTATCTGTTCGTGAAATCCCTGGCCAACGCCTATACGGCCGGACCGGAACGGGACCTCTGACCCATCGCGGCGTCGGCGACACCCCGCTCCCCGGCGACTCCGGAATCCGCCCTCGCCGGGATCGGGCTCCGGGTGTTCGGCGGCTTCGCCCCGACTCCGGAGGATGGATTCGACCCGGCGACGGGCTGCGTCCTCCTGGTCGGCAACGCCGGACCGGACATGTGGCGGTGCTTCGCGGCGGACCGGCCGACCGGACCGGACCCCCTGGACCGCTGGACCGCCGACCGGGTATCGGCGGCGGCCCGGCGGTTCGGTGCCGGCACAAGGTTTCCCTTCGACGGACCGCCGTTCCCGCCGATCCAGGCCTGGGCGCGGC
>JANQGL010000258.1 GCA_028277325.1 Magnetospira sp. | reverse complement strand
GGACGCCTTCACGCGCCCCGACTGACCGGCTCGACGGTCACTCCGCGCCGCCGCCCCACAGCCAGGCGGCGCCCCGCACGCCGCTGGAATCGCCGTGCCGGTTGCGCAGCAGCGGCGTGTCGACGCGGTCGGAGAACGTCCAGTCCTGCCACAGCGCCGGCACCCGGTCGTAGAGGCGGTCCAGGTTGGACAGCCCGCCGCCCAGCACCACCGCGTCCGGATCCAGCACGTTGAGCACCGTGGCCAGGGCGCGGGCCAGCCGCGCCTCGTAGCGGGTCAGGGCCCGGTCCGCCGCCGCCTCACCGGCCGCCGCCCGCTCGGCCACCGCGCGCGCGGTGCCGATCGCCGGATCGGCGCCGGGCCGGGCATGGTAGTCGCGCAGCAGTCCGGGACCGGACAGGAAGGTCTCGACGCAGCCGGGCCTGCCGCAGTAGCAGGAGGGGCCGGGGCGTTCGTCGTCGTCCGGCCAGGGCAGCGGATTGTGGCCCCATTCGCCGGCGATCCCGTTGGGCCCGGCGTGCACCTCGCCGCCGAACGCCAGGCCGCCGCCGACCCCGGTGCCGAGGATCACCCCGAACACCATCCGGTGTCCGGCCGCCGCGCCGTCCCGCGCCTCCGACACCGCCAGGCAGTTGGCGTCGTTGGCCAGGCGCACCGGGCGGCCGAGCGCGGCCGCCAGGTCGCGGTCCAGCGGATGGCCGATCAGGCAGACGGAGTTGGCGTTCTTGACCAGTCCGCTGGCCGGCGACAGGGTCCCGGGAATCCCCACCCCGACGGAGCCCCGCCGCCCCAGGCCGGATTCCAGGTCGCGCACCAGACCGGCCACCGCGGCGACCGTCGCCGCGTAGTCGCCGGCCGGCGTCGGGATGCGCCGGCGGCGCAGTTCGGCGCCGTCGTCGGACAGCGCCAGGGCCTCGATCTTGGTCCCGCCCAGGTCGACGCCGATCCGCATCGCCGGCTCAGGAGCACAGGCCCTGCAGCAGCGGCTCGTCCTGCGGCGCCACGGCATGGAACCGGCCATGCAGGAACCGGGCGACCGGCGGCGCCGGGTCGTGGCGGCGTTCCACCGACACCACCGCGTCGGCGCCGAACCGGGCCTCGGCCAGGGCGATCGACGAGTCCCCCGGCGGCACCGGGAGCAAGGCCTCGGCGACGAATCCCGGATCGTCGGCCAGACGATAGCGGACGCGGTAGAGGACGGGGGTCGTAATCTGCGCGGACGCCATCTCGGTCTCTCCTTCAGTTCTCGCCGCACCAGGCAGTCGCGAGCCCGGCGGGCGGAGGGGACGGGCGTCCCGGCAATGCGCCCAAGCATGGGCCGCGGCCGAAACAAATACCTTATATTAATTTTTTATTTCTTAAGTCTGTTTTTGTGTTTTTGTGTTTCTCAGGTCCCGCACAGGGCAAGGTTTCGTCCTGCAAAAAAATTTGTAGGTCATAATTTATTAAATGTCAAACCCGTATGTGCAGTAACTGCGCCAGGTTCCCATGTTTCGGATCAGGGTTGGCCGGCCGGACACTTGCGCTCCGATTCCGAGTCCTTTCCGTCGATTGAATCATTTCGTGAACATCCTGAAAAGGCGAGCCGGATGAATCGCTTGCCGACCCGCCATCGGTCATGGACATCGGCCGGCCGCCTCCCCATAGTCGGCACATGACCATGGCCCTCTTCGACCGCCGCGCGGTGCGCGCGCACCGGGATCGGGCGTCGCGCGGCCTCGACGCGCACGGATTCCTGATCGACGACGTCGCCGGACGCCTGCTCGACCGACTGGACGACGTGACGCGGCGGTTCCCGGCCGCCCTCGACCTGGGCTGCCGCGACGGCCGGATCGGCCGCCGGCTGGACGGCCGCGGCGGCGTCGAGACCCTGATCGAGGGCGATCTGTCGCCGCGCATGGCGGCGCTGGCCGGGCCGCGCGCCCTCGCCTGCGACGAGGAGGCGCTGCCGTTCGCCGAGGCGACGTTCGACCTGGTGCTGTCCTGCCTGTCCCTGCACTGGGTGAACGACCTGCCGGGCGCCCTGGTCCAGATCCGCCGCGCCCTGAAGCCGGACGGCCTGTTCCTCGGCGCCCTGTTCGGCGCCGGCACCCTGCGCGAACTGCGCGACGCCCTCTACGTGGCCGAGGAAGAGACCGCCGGCGGGGTCGGCCCCCGGGTGTCGCCGTTCGCCGACCTGCGCGACCTGGGCAACCTGCTGACCCGGGCCGGGTTCGCCCTGCCGGTGGCCGACGCCGACCGGATCACGGTGTCCTATCCGGACCCGCTGACCCTGATGGCCGACCTGCGCGGCATGGGGGAGTCCAACGCGGTGTCCGAGCGGCGGCGCGGCCTGACCCCGCCGGCCACCCTGGCCGCGGCGCGGCGCCACTACGCCGACCGCCACGGCGGGCCGGACGGACGGGTCCCGGCCACCTTCCAGGTGGTGTTCCTGGCCGGCTGGGCGCCGCACCGGAGCCAGCAGCAGCCGGCGGCGCGCGGCAGCGGCCGGGTGTCGTTGACGGAGGTGTTCGAGTGAGGTTCCCGGCGCCGCTCGTCGAAGGCCGGCTGATCCGGCGCTACAAGCGGTTCCTGGCCGACGTGGAGCTGGCCGACGGCGGCGTGGTCACCGCCCATTGCGCCAACTCGGGGTCCATGCTGAGCGTGCGCGACCCGGGCGCCGAGGTCTGGCTGTCGATGTCCGACAACCCGAGCCGAAAGCTGAAGCACACCTGGGAACTGATCCGGGTCGGCGACGCGCTGGTCGGCATCAACACCGGCCGTCCCAACGCCATTGTCGCCGAGGCGGTGGCCGACGGCCGGTTCGCCGAGCTGGCCGGCTATGCCGGCCTGCGCCGGGAGGTGGCCTACGGCAGGAACTCCCGCATCGACCTGTTGCTGGAGGATCCGGACCGGCCGCCCTGCTACGTGGAGGTGAAAAACGTCACCCTGCGCCGCGACGGCGGCCCGGCCGAGTTCCCCGACGCGGTCACGGCGCGCGGCGCCAAGCACCTGGCGGAGCTGTCGGAGATGGCGGCGGCCGGTCACCGGGCGGCGATGGTCTATCTGGTGCAGCGGGCCGACTGCGACCGGTTCGCGGTGGCGGCCGACATCGACCCGGCCTATGCCGCGGCCCTGCGGCGCGCCCGCGCGGCCGGCGTCGAGACCCTGTGCCGGGCCTGCGAGGTCACGACCGGCGGAATCACCCTGGCGCGGCCGCTTCCGGTTGCGGTATAGGTATTGCAATCGAAAGAGGAAAAGGAACATCCATTGGACGCCAAACCGAACGCCGTCGCAATCCACGGGGCGGCCGATTTCGAGGCCATGCGGCGGGCCGGACGCCTCGCCGCCGAAACCCTCGATTTCATCGCGCCCTATGTGGTTCCCGGGGCGACGACCGGCGAGCTGGACCGCCTGTGCGCCGACTTCGTGGCGGCACGGGACGGCGTCTCGGCGCCGCTGAGCTACAAGGGCTTCCCGAAGTCCATCTGCACCTCGGTCAACCACGTGGTCTGCCACGGCATCCCCGGCGACAAGGTGCTGCTCGACGGCGACGTGATCAATATCGACGTGACGCCGATCCTCGACGGCTGGCACGGCGACACCTCCCGCATGTACTTCGTCGGCGACGTGAAACTGAAAGCCCGCAAGCTGGTCCAGGTCACCTACGAGGCGATGATGCTGGGCATCGAGACGGTGCGCCCCGGGGCCACCCTGGGCGATATCGGGCATGCCATCCAGACCTACGCCGAGAGGCACCGCTACTCGGTGGTGCGGGACTTCTGCGGGCACGGGGTCGGACGGCTGTTCCACATGCCGCCCTCGGTGCTCCATTTCGGCCTTCCGGGCGAGGGCCTGCGGCTGGAGGAAGGCATGTTCTTCACGGTCGAGCCGATGATCAACGCCGGCAAGCCGGACGTGAAGATCCTGACCGACGGCTGGACCGCGGTGACCCGCGACAAGTCGCTGTCGGCCCAGTTCGAGCATACCGTCGGGGTGACCGCCGACGGCTGCGAGATCTTCACCGGGTCCCCGGCCGGCCTGCATCAGCCGCCCTACGCCGTGGGGTGACCGGACGGTGGCGGCCGGCCGGCGCAAACCCGATCCGGATGCCGCCAGCCTCGCCGAGGCCGGCCTCGCGGTCGGCGAGCGGGCGGCGACCGACGGCACCCCCGAGTTCCACGTGTCCGGCAACACCCATCCGCACCGCCACGCCCTGCGCGCGGCCGGCGGCCGCTGGCACAAGATGAAGCAGGTCTGGGTGTTCGAGGGCGCACCGCCCGAGCCGGCCATCGCCCGCGCCCTGGCCGAGCAGCGGGCCTCGGCCGGCCTGTCGGACCAGGACCTGCTTCATCTTGTGCCAGCGGCCGCCGGCCGCGCGCAGGGAAGTC
>JANQGL010000418.1 GCA_028277325.1 Magnetospira sp. | reverse complement strand
GATCGACGGTTTCGGGGCCGGCGGGTCGGTGCTCGGCCACCTGCACCGGCTGCCCGTCGACGCGCTGAAGATCGACGGCGGCCTGGTCGAGCGCGCGCCCAACGGCGGACGCGACGCGGCGGTCCTGCGCGCCCTCGTCGCGATGGCCCGTGAATTGGCGCTGGAGGTGGTGTTCAAGGCGGTCGAGACGGCGGATCAATGCGCATTCTGCCGCGGCCTGGGCGAGGGTCTGGCCCAGGGAGACCATTTCTGCCGGCCGCTGGACGCCGCCGAGATCGCGCCGCTTTTGGGAGCGCACGCCTGATCGAGGCGCGGTTTCGGACTCTCCCCGACAAGACCCATACGAAAGGATGAATCCGCCGATCGGTGGATTGCCGGCCTGCTCGACAGCTGGCAGGTGTCCTCGGTCGGCGACATGGGGGCCGGCCGGGCCGGAAAGCGCCCCCGACGCGGGGCGCCTTTCTCGTCAGTCGGCCCCTGCTTGGGTGGCGCGCAAGTCTTCCAGGAGAGCCAGGACCCGCGCGCGGTTCCGTTGCACGACAGGAAAATGGTGGGCCGCCGTTTCGGGGGTGATGACCGAGAGCGCGGCATCAAAGGCGGCAATGGCTTCCTCGAGCTTGTCGGTGTCGCCGTCCCGTTCTCCGAGGGTCGATAGCGCGGTACCCAGACTGTCTTGGGTCGCGGCCCATTGGAGCGGGACGCGGTCGCGGGTCCATTCCTCGAGCGCCGCGCGGTAGGCGGCGACCGCCGCCTCGAGTCGTTCAGGATCGTTTTCCCGCTGCCCGAGGGTTCGCAGCGCGTTGCCCGGGTTGCCCTGGACCGCTGCCCAAACCAGCGGGTCTCCGGCGCGCGAGACGTTTTCCAGGATGGCGCGGTACAGGCCGATCGCCGCCTGTCGCGAGGCGTCGAGCTTGCGGCTCAGGTCGGTGATCTCGGCCTCGTGCGCCCCGGTCCGCTCGGCGAGGGCCGCGCCGATAATTTGGCTAGGTTGTTCGGGCGTGTAGCCGATGTTCACGGTCGTGTCGCGGATATCGCGCCCGGCTTTGACACCCGACTCCCCGACCGCGACGCCCGGTCCCTCGACCGTGACATTCGGCGCGGCGGTCGGGGCAGGGGGGTCCGGAGCGGGCGTGCTCCCGGATGCAGGCGAGGCGGGCCTCCGGCTGTCCGGTCAAACGGGGGCGGTTCCACAGGTGTGCGGGGTGTGCGGGGTGCCGTCACGCCGGCCGGTTGGAAGGATCGTTCGTGGTTCCAGGACGGCGCCTTTTCCACTACCATCGGAGCCGACGTTGAGAGCCGTGGGGAGACAGCGGGGTGATCGGCAAGGGGTCCAAATCCGGACTGCCCGGCGCCCTTCAGCGGGAAGCCGGGGACCTGATGAAGGGTGAATCCGTGCTGCCGCCGGGGGTGCGCGCGGCCAGCCAGATCAAGCAGTTCGTCATGGCGCGAACGGACGACGGGTCCGGCGCCCTGAAAGCCGTGCTCTGCCAGATCGTCGATTCCGAAACCGAGCGCGTCGCGACGCATCGGGACACGCCGCTGGACGCGCTCGCCGAGATCCTCGACCGCCTGCTGGCCAACGATTTCCTGCTCGAGGACTTCGTCCGGCGGGTCGACGCCCATTGGGGCGCGATGACCATGGAGCGGCCCTATTTCGAGCGTCCGGGCCAGCCGCCGCATCCGGACGATCCCCATACCCGCGATTCGGTGCGCCGCGCCCTCCGCGCGCTGCGGAACGCGATCGATCCGGGAACCGCGTGACGGGCGCCGTCTGAGACAGCGTCCACGGCCGCACCGAGCCCGGGCGGATCGTCACCGGGCAGGCCGTTCCTGCGCATCGGCCGCTTTTTCTTTGCCTGGGTTTTACGGGCGTTGCCGGCGCGCGGCGTCCGCCGTGCCGAAACCCGGTTCGGAACTGCACAGGATGCGCAGGGCGGACAGGCAAGGCCCGGCCAGGGGCGTGTTCAGGGCATAGTAAATGGAATTTCGATCGCGCCGGCGGGTCACGAGTCGGAGTTTGCGCAGCCGCATCAGATGCTGCGACACCTTGGCCTGGCACAGGTCCAGATCGGCCATGAGCTCCTTGACGCAGCGTTCGCCGTCGCTCAGGGCGAACAGGATGGCAATCCGTTGCGGATGCCCGAGTTCCCGCATCAAGGTCGTCGTATACTCGGACGGTTCGATGATCTCGCGCATGACAGGCGATCCAGCGTGCTTGACAGTTTGATCCCGTACCCGGGCGACTCTCCCGAGCCGCCCGAGCCCCCCCCGTTGTCGGGCAAGCACGCGCGCCACGTCGACGCGGCGCGGATGCCTGCCGGTTCCCGCGACGGGCCGAAGGGCACCAGGAGGCGGTTCGGTTCGCCCAAGCCATCGTATCGGGCACGACCCTTCGCCCGCCGCGGCGACCGTCGCGGACATGCCGGCGTCTGGTCCGAATACGATCCCCGTGTCCCTGGCGCATGTCACCGACCAGAAGGGCTACAATAATAACAATCAATGACTTAATGCAAGGCGGCACAGCGGGATCACGGCCGGGATGGCGCCACCGGGCGACGTTCGCCCCCGCGACGTCCCGGTTTTCAATCGCTTGCGGCGTTCGGGGCGCCGGACTCTTCGATCGCCCATGCAATCGGAGGGCTCCGGACCGCCCCGCGGCACCGCCATTCCAGCCTGCGGGGCACCAGGCCACGACCAGAAAGACACAATCCCTCCGCCTCCTCAAGCGGATGACGGGCGCGTCTGCGCCTTTCCTTGCATGTCGGGCGTCCAACACCTGCCGCGCGACGCCGATCTCTCCAGTCAAGAAGGAAACTTCGTGCCGAAAGCGCCAAAACTGATTGCAATATAAGAAGTCTCTCATACAATGGTTCACAAATCATTCCAAAACTCATCTATATTCAGCTTGCTGAATATATGGCCTCTGGAGGAAATAGATGTTCATAAACAACCCCTTTTCCGAGCTTTCGGAGCTGATTCCATCCTTCGCCATGCAGGCTTATGTGGTGGTGATGTTCCTGTTGGTCGTGGGCGGAACGCTGCTCGACGTGATCCACAAGAAGAGTGCCCAGTACTTTTTCGAGAACACGAAAAAAGCGGAGAAATCGAGAAAACGGGAACTCGGCGGCGGTGAGAGGATATCGATCGCCGTCCAGACCCTTGCGGCGGACGTGCTGGCATCGGCCGAATTCTGCAACCAGCGGCGCCGCATCGCCCACCTGCTGACGATGTACGGATTCATCCTGTTCGTGGTGACGAGCGCCGTGATGGTGTTTGCCTTCCCGGCCCCCGACGCGTCGGGTCCGGGCATCCTGGCGCTGCTCTGGCACCTCGGCGCGGCCATGGTCTGTTACGGCGGCTACTGGTTCTGGTTCCGCATTCGGGTCGACGTCGCCGCGGAAGGGAATCCCTGGCACCGGGTCATGCAGGCCGACCTGTTCATCCTGTCGCTCCTCGGCACGACCACGTTCGGGCTGCTCTGGTCCATCTTCCAGGCGATCGGTCTGGGCGGGCTGAGCATGCTGTTCTTCGTGCTGTTCATCGTCTCCAGCCTGGTGCTGTTCGGGGGCGTCCTGTGGTCGAAGTTCGCCCACATGTTCTTCAAGCCGGCCGCCGCCTTCCAGAAGCGCATGATCAAGGCGGACGGGTCCAACGAGAACCTGCCCGAGCTGGGCGAGCTGACGGATCCCGACCTGCAGAAGCGGTATCCCGACATCCCGGAATATATGGGGGCCAACCCGCCCTACATGGGCCTCGGCATCAAGCGCGAAGCGCCGCGCCATTACTAAGGCGTCGCGGAAAAACAACGTTATTCACAGGGGAAAATCATGCCAACGTTTGTATACATGACTCGTTGCGACGGCTGTGGGCACTGCGTCGATATCTGTCCTTCCGACATCATGCACATCGACAAGACCTACCGGCGTGCCTACAATCTGGAGCCCAACATGTGCTGGGAATGCTACTCCTGCGTGAAGGCCTGCCCGATGAAGGCGATCGATGTCCGGGGCTACGCGGACTTCGCCCCGCTGGGCCATTCGGTGCGCGTGGACCGCGACGAGGAAAAGGGGGTCATTGCCTGGCGCATCAAGTTCCGCAACGGCGAGAAAGACCTGAACCTGCTGGCGCCGATCACCACCAAGCCGTGGGGCACCTGTATTCCCCAACTCAAGGACGTCGCCGGGCCGAGTCAGGAAATGCGCGACAGCCAGCTGCTTTACAACGAGCCCAAGTACATCCGCTTCGACGACGGCGGATTGCATACCTTGGACTCCAACGGTCTTAAGATGAAAGCAGGGGTGTATTACTGATGGCCTACAAAACGATCGTCGAAGACAACATCGACATCCTGGTTGCGGGTGCTGGCCTCGGCGGCACCGGCGCGGCCTTCGAAGCCCGGTACTGGGGCCAGAACAAGAAGATCGTGATCGCCGAGAAGGCGAACATCGATCGTTCCGGCGCGGTGGCCCAGGGCCTCTACGCCATCAACTGCTACATGGGCACCCGGTTCGGGGAGAACAACCCCGAGGACCACGTCCGCTATGCGCGCATCGACCTGATGGGCAT
This sequence comes from Magnetospira sp., assembly GCA_028277325.1. GTDB lineage: Bacteria > Pseudomonadota > Alphaproteobacteria > Rhodospirillales > Magnetospiraceae > JANQGL01. The sequence continues at coordinate 583 of JANQGL010000418.1, read as the reverse complement.
GGTGCGCGAGGACCTGCTGTTCGACATGGCCCGCCACGTGGATTCGGCGGTGCACCAGTTCGAGGAATGGGGCCTGCCGCTGATGAAAAACCCGAAAAAGGGGAATTATCAGCGCGAGGGGCGGTGGCAGATCATGATCCACGGTGAATCCTACAAGCCGATCGTCGCCGAGGCGGCGAAGAAGTCGGCCGACAAGGTGTACAACCGGATCTGCCTCACTCATCTGCTGATGGACGAAGCCAAGGAGAACCGGGTCGCCGGGGCCGTCGGCTTCAACGTCCGCACCGGCGACTACCACGTCTTCAAGTCGAAGACCGTCATCGTCGGCGCCGGCGGGGCCTCCAACATCTACAAGCCGCGCTCGGTCGGCGAGGGCGCGGGTCGCGTCTGGTATGCGCCCTGGTCGTCGGGATCGGCCTATGGCCTGCTGATCGGCGCCGGCGCGAAGATGACCCAGATGGAGAACAAGATCGTTCTCGCCCGGTTCAAGGACGGCTACGGCCCGGTGGGCGCCTACTTCCTGCACCTCAAGACCTATACCTGCAACGCCTACGGCGAAGAGTACGAGTCCAAGTGGTTCCCG
>JANQGL010000367.1 GCA_028277325.1 Magnetospira sp. | reverse complement strand
TCTGTCCGGAAAGCCCTGAAAGATACCACATACGGTATGCAACTCGGGTATCGACACACACCTTGTTGCGGTTTTCGAGACTTTCCGGACGGGCTCTTACATGATGCGGAACGTCATTTCACTGAACCCGATATGATGGAGACAGTTTTTCAGGCGCTCAGCCGACGGATGAGTTCGGCTCGGGCGGCGTCCGGGCGGCGCGCCACGCGCGCCAGCCGCCATAGCGGGTGACCTCCTCGGCGCCGTCCAGGCCGGCGGGCTCGCAGACGAAGCCCTTCACGCGGGCGCCGTCGGCCAGGGTCACGGTGCCGATGGCCAGGGGCGGCGGCACCTCTTCCGTAACCACGCCAAAGGCGGCATGGGACAGCGCCCAGACCTCCACCTCCAGCCCTGGCCCCTGGTATCCGGGCACCCGGACCAGCCCGGGCTTGGCCGGCGTGGCACCGGCCAGGGCGTACAGACGGTAGTCCGGGGCCGTGCGGTCGGTTCGCAGGAAGGCCGCGCCCCGGTCGGAAAGTTGGTGACTCAGAGGCTGCCCCCGCAGATGGGCGCCCACCACCGCGAGGTGGACTGTCCCATCGTGACCCCGGACCGGCGGCCCCGCCGTCTCGTCGCGGGACCGGTGCAGGGCGTCGCCCAGGCCCGCCAGGGCGCCGTCGCTGAAGGCCGGGCCGATGAGCGTGACGCCGAAGGGCAGCCCCCCCTTCTCGCCGCCCGGCGGTCGCACCCCCGCCGGCACGGCCACGGCCGCCAGATCGAACAGGTTCACGAAGTTGGTGTAGAGCCCCAGGGTCGCGTTCAGATGGATCGGGTCGGCCAACACGTCCGCGACCCGATACTGCGTCGGCGCGGTCGGCAGCAGCAGGGCGTCCATGGTCTCCCACTGGCCCTCCGCCCGGCGCAGAAGCGCCTTCAGGCGGGTGGTCCCGTCGAAGGCGTCGCGGGCCGAATAGCGGTCTCCGCCCAGGACGATTCCGGCGACGGTCGGGTCGCATGCCGATGTGTTGGCCCGGATGAAGTCGCCGACGGCGGCCTCGCGCTCGGCCACCCAGGGGCCGGCGTAGAGCAGCGCGGCGGCCTCCCGAAACGGCGCGTAGTCGATCTCCACGACGTCCCAGCCCAGGTCCCGGGCGCGGTCGATGGCGGCGGCGTACAGCGCGGCGGCGGCATGGTCTCCCGCGAAATCCCGGTCCGCCGGCGCGAGGACGCCGATGCGCGGACAGGGCGGCAGCGGCACGGGCCGGGCCGTCCGCGACCAGGGATCCGCGGGGTCGAAGCCCTGCGCCACCCGGCGCACCCGATCGCCGTCGCCCACGGTCCGCGCGAACACGGTGACGCAGTCCAGCGAGGCGCAGGCCGGCACCACACCCCGCGTGGACAGCAGGCCCCGGGTCGGCTTGATCCCGACGATGGTGTTGAACGCCGCCGGCACCCGACCCGACCCGGCGGTGTCGGTACCCAGCGCGAAGGCCACCAGTCCCGCCGCCACGGCCACGGCGGAGCCGCTGGAGGAGCCACCGGAGATATAGTCGCGGTCGACCACGCAGCGCGGGGCGCCGTGCGGGCTGCGCGTGCCGACCAGGCCGGTGGCGATCTGGTCCATGTTGGTGCGGCCGACCAGGATGGCCCCGGCGGCCTTCTGGCGGGCGACGACGGGGGCGTCCTCCGCCGGCTGATAGGCATAGGCGGGGCAGGCCGCCGTGGTGGGCAACCCGACGGTGTCGATGTTGTCCTTGACGGCGAAGGGCACACCGTACAGCGGTTTGCCTAGCGGCCCCGCCGCCTCCAGCGCGCGGGCGGCGGCCAGCGCCTGCTCCTCCGGAACCAGGGCGACCCAGACGGCGGGGTCGATCGCCTCGTAGGCGCGGATGCGGGCATAGGCCGCCTTGACGGCGGCCACCGGGGACGCGGCGGCGAGCGCGCCGCGCACGGTCATGTCAAAGTCGGTCCTATCAAAGACGATCATGGGCCCGTCTCCCGCAGCAGGACCATCAGCGGCTGACCGGGGCGGACCTCCTGGCCCGCCTGGACAAGGATATCGTCGACAACACCCGCGCCCGGCGCCGTGACCTCCACCTCCATCTTCATGCTTTCCAGAATGGCCAGGGGTTGTCCGGCCTCGACCCGGGCGCCCTGGTCCACCAGCAGCTTCCACACCGATCCGTGCAGGGCGGCGTCGGCGGTCAGGCCGTTGTCCGGCAGGCGCAGG
>JANQGL010000060.1 GCA_028277325.1 Magnetospira sp. | reverse complement strand
AAGGTCGGCTTTCGTTTGGTGAATCGCTGCACAAACAAGTCCTTGGCTGGAGCGCCGGGCCGACAAAAGGTGTGCCTTTTGTCGGAGTCGGTGCACTAGTGTGGTGGATTCGAAGTTCGCGATAGTATTCGGGGCAGAGTCCATGGCGAACTTCGACTCCGGAACCACACTAGACTCAAAAGGTTACCTAGTGTCCTTATCGAATCCGAAGTTCGAAAGCGCCTGCCAAATAATGCTCCGAACTTCGGATTCGGGACACTAGCCTTGGCGCCCGCCGCCGCCTCGGCGACCGACGCCACCCTGGACGCGGTGGCGGTCGGCGGCGGACCGGCCGGCGCCACCGCGGCGACCGAGCTCGCGAGACGCGGCCGGCGGGTGGTCCTGCTGGATCGCCAGGGCAAGCCGAAGGCCTGCGGCGGGGCGATTCCGCCCCGCCTGATCGAGGAGTTCGATATTCCCGACTCGGTGCTCTGCGCCCGCGTTTCCGGGGCACGGGTGATGGCGCCGTCCGGATTGACCGTCGAAATGCCGATTCGCGGCGGTTTCGTGGCGATGGTCGACCGCGCGGTGTTCGACGAGTGGCTGCGCGCGCGGGCCGCCGAGGCCGGCGCCGAGCGGATCGCCGGCACCTTCGAGTCCCTGGACCGCGATTCCGACGGAACCGCCGTCGTCGTCTACCGGCCGGCCGACGCGCCGCGCGAGGCGGTGCCGCGCCGCCTGCGGACCCGGTTCGTGATCGGCGCCGACGGAGCACGCTCGGCGGTCGCCCGGCAGGCGCTGCCGGACATCGGGGACGGGGCCTACGTGATCGCCTACCACGAGATCGTGCGGACGCCGCCGGTCGGCCGCGACGGCTACGACCCGGCACGCTGCGACGTGGTGTACCGGGGCGATCTGTCGCCCGATTTCTATGGCTGGATGTTCCCGCACGGCGACACCGCGAGCGTCGGCGTCGGCACCGCGCGACCGGGGTTTGCGTTGAAGGAGTCGGTGCGCGCCCTGCGCGTCCTGTGCGGCCTCGCCGACGCCGAGACGGTGCGCGGCGAGGGGGCGCCGATCCCCCTCAGGCCGCTCAAGCGCTGGGACAACGGGCGCGACGTGGTGCTGGCCGGCGACGCCGCCGGGGTCGTCGCTCCGGCCTCCGGGGAGGGAATCTATTACGCCATGGCGGGCGGGCGGCTGGCCGCCGAGGGGGTGGACGAGGCGTTCGACAGCGGCGATCCGGCGCCTCTCGCCCGGGTCCGCAAGAGATTCATGAAGGCGCACGGCGGCGTTTTCCGCGCCCTCGGCTTCCTGCAGGGCTACTGGTACGCGTCCGACGAAAGGCGGGAACGGTTCGTCGCCATATGCCAGGATGTGGATTTGCAAAACATGATATGGCAATCTTACATGAACAAGAAAATGATGCGGGCGAGTCCCCGCGTCTACTTAAGAATTATTAAAATGAATATCGCACACATGCTGAGGCTCGTATAGAAATGGCTGTACTCTCTCAACGCTACTTGTATCCGGCCGTCGCCGCCCTGGTCCCGGTGGGCATCATGGCGGTTGCCGGTCGCATGGCCACCGATCTGGGACCGTGGTACCAGGGTCTCGTCCAGCCCGACTGGAAGCCGGACGATTCCTACTTCGGCCCGGGCTGGGCGGTGATCTACCTGTTCATCATCGCCGGGTTCGCCAAGGCCTGGGCCGACGCCCCGGCCAGCAAACCGCGCAACTGGCTGGTCCAGCTGATGGTGGTCAACGTGTTCCTGAACGTTCTGTGGAGCGTTCTGTTCTTCTACCACCAGCGCCCCGACATCGCGTTCGGCGAGGTGATCCTGCTTTGGGGCTCGGTCGCCGCATTCGTTTTCGTCGTCGGCCAATGGTCGTTCGCCGGGGCGGTGCTGCTGCTGCCCTATCTGGCCTGGGTCACCTTCGCCGCGGCGCTCAATTTCGAAGTGATGACGCTCAACTGGCCGTTCGGCTGATCGCCATTCCATCGACGGGAAACCGCCGTCCGCGCCCGCGGGCGGCGGTTTTCTTTGTGCCGGACCCGACGCCGGCCCGTGCCGCGATCCCCCATCCGTCCCCGGCCGTCACGCGGAGCAAGCTCTGGCATCACCGACTTGGCGAGCCGTCTCGTGCTCCCCGGGTCCCGCGAGGGTTTCGTCGACCGTTTGGCGGACGAACTCGCCGTCGCCGATCAGGGACGGGCCGCTGGTCAGGGCGCGTGGTCGTACCAAATCTCACCGTGGAGGACTCATGTGCCTCATCCTTCGAGGCTCGCTTTCGCTCGCGCCTCGAAACATGAGGAGGGTGCGAAGCACCCGCCTCGAAGCATGGGGATACGGTCTGCTTTCCGCGAGTCGGGGTCAGTCGCCCCGCTTCCAGACCTTGACCCCCTTCTCGACCGAGCGGCCGACCACGTAGCCGCCCACCCCGAGTTTCAGGAGGTCCCACATGTCGGGCGGAATCTCCGCCGCCGGGGTGCCGAACAGCGGCACCACGAGGAAGTTGTTGGCGATGATGACGCCGAACAGACACATCAGGAGCGGCCGCCACGAACGTTGCAGCCAGCTGTCGCCCTGCGCCTCGGCGACGATCACCCGGGCCGCCGCCTCGATCTCCTTCATCTGGCCGGTCAGCACCATCTCCTGGAGCCTGCCCTTGATGAGGGCGGCCTGATCCTTGTCCTCCACCGCCTTGTCGACGACCCCGAAAATGCCCCACAGCAGCGGGCCGAGGAGGGTTCCGAGCATGGTCCTTACTCCACGTCGTTGTAGAAAAGGTGGCGGCCGATGATCGCGCAGGGCGTCCGGTCGCGGGCCCAGCGCGGCACCAGGCCGAGCGCGTGGTAGTGGGTGGCGCCGGACGTGGGATCGTCGAGCCGCCCGTCGACCGCCTTGGCGGCGATGGCCCGGCACTGGTCGAACGCCGGATGGCCCTCGGCCACCGTGGCGATGCGTTCCCGGTTGGGATCGTCGGCGTTCCAGCACGAGAACTGCCAGGGCTTCAGGCAGACCTCGGCCACCGTGCGGCCCCACCAGTAGCCGCCCAGCCGCTCGGCCCGCGCCACCCGATTGAGGACCACGGCGGCCACCGCCTCCTGGCCGGTCCGCCGCTCGCCGCGCGCCTCGCCGAACAGGGTGCGGGCCAGGATGTCGATGTCGTGGGCACGGTGCCGCGCCGCCGGCGCGCCGTCGGGGATCGGCCGGTCATCCATTGAGCCGCCTCCCCTTCGACATGCCGTCCAGCTTCGCCTCGATGCGCACCAGGTGGTCGGTGAGGCGACGTTCCACGTCCTTCATGTAGCCGATGGAGGCATAGGACTTGGCCACCTCCAGCTTGTAGGCGGCGAGACCGTCGCGCACCCGGGTGGTCTGCAGGTCGAGCGCGGCCCGCGCGGCGTCCAGGTCGTCCTCGGTCTTCTGGCGCTGATGCCAGATCAGCCAGAACAACCCGGCCAGGGCCGGAATCTCGACCACCGTGATCCACCACATCACGTCCGTCGATTGTACGATGCTCATGTTGGGTTTCCTTTTTCTCGTTTTCGTCAAATCCCCCGTCCGGACGGCCGGCGGCCGTCCGGGGACCAATCCGAACTGGAACGACTCGCCGGCCCGGGGCATAGTTGAGCCAGGCTCGCGAACATCGATGGGGGAAACTCGATGACTCGGATTGGTTTATGGATCGCGACCGCCGTCCTGGCGGCCACCGTGTTGGCGCCCGGCGCCTCCGCCTTCGAGGCGATCACCGGCCAGGAACCGGGCGGCGGCGCGCCCGCCGCCTCGCCGTTGCCCGGAAGCGGGTTCGCCGGCGACCCGGACACCCGGTTGGCCCAGGCGGCGAAGCATTACGCCAAGGCGGTCGGCCTGGTGGTGGTCGCGGTGCCCGGCGGACCGCCGGAGCCGATCGGCACCGCCTGGGCGATCCGCCCCGACACCTTCGCGACCAACGCCCATATCGCCGAGCCGGTGGCCGAGCTTCTGAACAAGGGGCAGTCGGTTTGGATCGCCCTCAACCGGACCAGCAACGTGCAATACCGGGTGGTGCGGGCCATCGCGCACGGCCGCTACGGCGAGAAGGAGACCAGCTATCAGGGGCAGCAGTCCCTGGGCTCGACCTACGACGTGGGCCTGCTGATGGTCGACGGCCGCACCGACACCGTGCTCCCGGTCGCGCCGGCGTCCGAACTCAAGCGCCTGGACGCCGGATACCGGGTCGCCTACCTGGGCTTCCCGATGGAAAGCCTGATCAACGACAACGTCAACCCCTACAACCCGATCGCCACCATGCAGTCGGGGATCCTGACCGCGGTCAGCGACTATTTCCAGGCCGACGGCGGATTCGAGCGCAACGTCCTGCTGCGCCACAACATGGGCGCCGCCGGCGGCGCCAGCGGCAGCCCGATCTTCAACGTGCGCGGCGAGGTGGTCGGCATCCTCAACGCCGGCAACATGACCTTCAACCTCGTCCTGACGGCGACCGGGGAGCCCACGGTGGAACGCGCGCCGAGCGCCGCGATGGTCAACTTCGCGCAACGGGTCGATCTCCTGAACGACCTGCTGCGCTGACCATCGTCATGGATCTGATCGGAGAGCGGGTGGTGCATGCCGGCGCGCCACCGCATCTCCTCACGCGTATCGCTCGGGGTCCAGGTGGTCATGTCCAAGTCGACATCCGCCCGCTCGGTCGCCTGATTGCAACGGCGGTTGTTACATCGCCGGATCGTGAACGACCTCGCCGGTCTTGGGCAGCCTGATCGGGTCGGGGCCGCGCCACCAGAGTTCGGACATCAGGTCCTCGGGGATGTCCGGGCTGTCCGGGGAGAGACCCCGGCTGGCCAGTTCGGCCTCCCATTTCGGGCGCAGGGAGGACGGCAGGCGGGTGCCGCGCCAGGGCCTCGGCGGAACCGGCCGCAAGCCGCTCCAGCTTCCAGGTCTTCAACGGCGTCGCCGTCACGCCCAATTCCCGGGCAACGACGCTCGGCGTCTCGTCCTCCTCCAACAGCCGCGATACCGCCG
>JANQGL010000291.1 GCA_028277325.1 Magnetospira sp. | reverse complement strand
GCGCACCCTGCGCGACATCGCCCTCGACGCCACCCTGTATCGCGGCGACCTGGCGCTGCGCCGCGCCACGGTGAAGGATCTGGCCGGCGCCTCGCTCAGCCTGTCGGGCGGCGTGGAGAATCTCGATGGCATCCCCACCTTCCGCAACCTGCGCTACGACCTGGGCACCGGCGACGCCGGCGGCCTGTTCGACCTGGCCGGGGTGGCGCCGCCGATGCCGCCCGCCGACCTGGGCCGGGTCAGCGTCATCGGCACCGCCGACGGCTCCGCCCTCACCCCCGACCTGAAGCTCGACGTGACGGCGGCCGGCGCCGACCTGCGGCTCGACGGCTCGGTCAAGCTGCTGACCCTGCTGCCCGGGTTCGACGGCACCCTGCGCCTGACCCACGACGACCCGGCCGCGCTGCTCGACCGCCTGAACGTGGGCTACCGCCCGGCCGGCCGCATCGGCCCGCTCGATCTCAAGACCGGCCTGGGGGTGCAGCTGGACTCCACCGTCGTGCTGTCGAACCTGGACCTTTCGGTGGGCGAGGCGACGGCGCGCGGCAAGGTGACGGTCGACCTGTCGCGCGACGTGCCGCGGATGACCGCCGACCTGGACCTGGGGCGGCTGACCGTCGATCCGTTCCTGCCGGCCGCCGACCGCCGGCGCGGCGCGCTGCCCGACGGCCGCCGGTTCGCCCTGCCGGCGCGCCCGATCGTCCCGGCGGCGGCGCGTGGCGGCGGGTCGCGGTGGTCCGCCGCGCCGATCGACCTGTCCGGTCTGCGGGCGCTCGACGCCGACGTGGCCTTGCGCGCCGACGCCTTGCGTTACGGCGACTATCTCCTGGAAGAGGCCAATCTGGACGCCGTTCTGACCGGCGGCCGACTGGACACCCGCCGCCTGACCGGTCGCCTGTTCGGCGGCACGCTGAGCGCCCGGACCAGACTGGACGCCACCGCGGCCACGCCCCGCGCCGCCCTGGACCTGGAGGTCCGCCAGCTGGACATCGCCAAGGCGCTGATCGCGGCCGAGGGCGAGGCCCTGGGCAGCGGCCAGATCGACCTTGTCTCGCGCCTCACGTCGGCCGGACGCAGCGAGGCGGCGCTGGTCACCGGCCTGACCGGCAGCGGCTCGGTGGCGGTGCGCGACGTGGATGCCAGGGCGGGGGTGGAAACCGGCCTGCCGCTGGTCGGCGGCGTGCTGCGTCTGGCCCGTGCCCTCGACAGCGGAATCGGCGACTTGCTGAAGGCGCTGGGCGGCCGCGGCGGCAAGGGCCTGCTCGACGCCGGCGGCACCTTCACGGTGACCGACGGGCGGGTGGCGATGAGCGACTTCGCGGTGCGGACCGCGGCCTACGAGGGCAGTGGGCGGATCCTGGTCGACCTGCCGGCCTACACCCTGGACGCCCGCGGGACCCTCAACCTGTCGCAAGGCCTGGCCGGGGTGCTGCTCTCGCAAATCAACGAGATCCCGAAGAACATTCCGTTCGAGGTCGGCGGGCCGCTCGACAACCCGACCACCCTGCGGGTCGATACCGGCAGCCTGCCGGGCGGCAAGCTGACCCTGCCGGGCAACCTGGGCAAGGGCCGGACCGGGCAGATCCTGCAGCAGGTGCTTCCCGGCCTGTTGGGGGGCGGTGCCGAGGCGCCGGGCGAAACCGCCCCGCCGCCACGCGACGACGGCCCGCCACCGGCCGAGAAGAAACCCGAGGAGCTGCTGTTCGACATCCTGCGCCAGGTCAGGTAGCGGCGCGGCCCCGGTAGTGCGACAGCGCGAATACGCGCAACGCGCTCGACAGATTGCCGTCGCGTGTCCTGTCCACGTCGGTCACCAGTTCGGACAGGCTCTGTCCCCGCGCCGCCGCGATGTCGCGCAAGGCCGCCCAGAACGGCTCCTCCAGGGACACGCTGGTCGGGTGCCCGGCCACCAGGATCGAACGCTTGCGCGGCGTCATCGCAGGTTCTCGGCCAGCATCAGGACGGCGAAAGCCAGGAACACCGCCCCGGTCACCCGCGTCACCGCGCGCTGCGTGCCGGGTCGGTCGAGCCATCGGGCGACCGACCCGCCGGCCCAGACCAGGGGCGCCTGCCACAGAAGGTTGACGGCCACCAGAACGGCCGCCAGCACCAGGAGTTGCGCCGTCAGGTCGTCGCGCCGGGTATCGACGAACTGCGGGAACAGCGCCAGAAACAGCAGGATCACCTTCGGATTGAGCAGATTGGTGAGAAACGCCTGGCGGGCCGCGACCCAAGCGCCGACCGGAGCGCCGCCCGGACCCAGGGCGAGCCGCCCGCCGGCGCGCAGGCCCTGGACGCCGAGCCAGCCCAGGTACAGGGCGCCGGCCAGGGTGATCGCCCGGAACAGGACCGGCGACGAGGCGACAACGAACGACAGCCCGGTCACCGCGAGCAGGGTATGCACCGCCAGGCCGACCTGCACCCCGGCCACCGCCGCCCAGCCGGCCCGCGGACCGGTGCCGACGGCATGACGCAGGATCAACAGGGTGTCCGGACCGGGCGTCGTCACGACGGCGGTGGCGGCGATCAGGAACGCGGTCAGGGTGGCGGGATCGACGGGCATGCGGCCGTTTTACCGCACATCGCGCGGCGTTTCACAACCCAATCGTCGTCGGCGGAGGTGGAACGAAATGCGCCAAGGAACCTCTTGCTTTGGTTGAAAAGCTCAAATAAACCGGAGCACAAGGTTTCCGTCCCGCAATACACGGTCCTGCACAAGACGCCAATAATGAGAATTTTTTCGATTATTCTCCGAAAGGTACTCAACCTCTTCGTATTGCTGATTGCGATGTCGGGGGGGATGGGGTCGGGCGCCGGCGCGACCGAACGCGTGACCCTGCAACTGAAATGGGTCCCCCAGTTCCAGTTCGCCGGATACTTCGCGGCCCAGGCCCAGGGGTACTATGCCGAGGAGGGCCTGGAGGTCACGATCCTCCCGCGCCAGTTCTCGGTCAGTCCGGTCGACGTGGTCCTGAGCGGAGAAGCCGATTTCGGGATCGTCGATTCGGGACTGATCCTCAGTCGCCTGCGCGGCCGGCCGGTGGTGTTGCTGGCGACCGTGTTCCAGCACTCGCCCCTGGTCCTGGCGACGCGCGACGATTCGGGCATCCACAACCCGAGCGATCTCGAAGGGCGCCGGGTGATGTGGTGGGATGAGGTGGAGGACGCCATTCTGGCGGCGATGCTGCGCGCCGACGGCCTGGATCCCCTGAACGTGATACAGGTTCCTTACGTGTACGAGGGCCGAGGGCTCATCGATGGCACCGCCGACGCGGTTTCCGCGTATACCAGCAACGAACTGTTCCTGTTCCGGCAGGCCGGCATGACGATCCGGCTGTTGAGCCCGATGAGCTACGGCATCGACCTTTACGGCGACATGCTGTTCACCAGCGAGGCCTTCATGCGCGCGCGGCCCGACGTGGCCGACCGGTTCCGTCGCGCCAGCCTGCGCGGCTGGGCCTATGCCCTGACCCACGAAGAGGAGATCATTCAGCTCCTGAAAGACCGCTACGGTTCCGACAAGAGCGTCGAGCACCTGCGCTTCGAGGCGACGAAGATCAGGAAGGTCATCCAGCCAAGAAACTTCCTGATCGGCGAATTCAATCTCAACCGATTGCGCCTGATCGCCGATTTGTTCAAGTCGCAGGGTTTGGCTCCGGCCGATGCCGTTCTCGACGGCTTCGACTACCGAAGTTACCTATCCCCCGCAGCGGACATGCATCCCTGGGCGTCCTGGCTGGTCGTCGGTCTCGGGGTGGTGATCGTCCTCAGCCTGGTCCTGTTCGCCGTCAACCAGCGCCTGCAATCCGCCGTCGCCCGCCGGACCCGGGAAATCGCCGAGGTCCGGGACCGCCTTCAATACTACATGGATGTTGTGGATAAATATGTCATCGTGGCCTCGGTGAACGCGGACGGAACCATCGTCTACGCGTCCCAGGCGCTGGCCCGGACGACCCGCCGCGACGCCGGGGACCTGGCCGGCAAACCGATACGCAGCCTGTGTCACCCCGACACCCCGCCGGACTTCCTGGACCAGCTCTGGGAAACCCTGGGCCGCGGCCTGTCCTGGCATGGCGAACTGAAACTGGAGTCCCGCGACGGCGCGGCGGTCGTCGTCGAGGCGAACATCGAGCCGCGATTCGAGGACCGAGAGCTCGTCGGGTTCACGTCGGTGCAGATCGACATCACCGACAAGAAACGGATCGAGGAGCTTTCGGTCACCGACCAACTCACCGGCCTGTACAACCGCGCCAAGCTCGACGAGGTGTTCGCGCGCGAACTGGCGCGCGAACGCCGTTACGGGCGGCCGGTGTCCATAATCCTGCTCGATGCGGACCGCTTCAAGGCCATCAACGACACCCACGGCCACGGGGTCGGTGACAAGGTCCTGATCGCGATGGCCGACCTGTTGCGCGACAACGTGCGGGCGTCCGACGTCGCCGGCCGCTGGGGAGGCGAGGAATTCATGGTCGTCTGCCCGGAAACCGACCTCGAAGGCGCCAGGGCGATCGCCGAGAAGCTGCGCCGGGTGGTCGCCGGGCACGCGTTCGCGGACGCCGGCCACCTGACGGCCAGTTT
>JANQGL010000032.1 GCA_028277325.1 Magnetospira sp. | reverse complement strand
TCGACCGCGATGTCGGCGATCGCCTCGATGGCGTCCTCGGTGAACTCCAGCGTCAGCCCCTCCGTGCTCATGAGCGCGACGTACTGCTTGATCAGGCTCGCCTGAGGCTCGGTCAGGATGCGGCGGAAGTCGTCCTTGGTCAGCGCCCGCAGCTCCACCCGGATGGGCAGCCGGCCCTGCAGCTCGGGCAGCAGGTCCGAGGGCTTGGAGACGTGGAACGCGCCGGAGGCGATGAACAGGATATGGTCCGTCTTCACCGGCCCGTACTTGGTGCCGACGGTGGTGCCCTCGATCAGCGGAAGCAGGTCCCGCTGGACGCCTTCCCGGCTGACGTCGCCGCCGACCCTCTCCGTGCGCGCGCAGATCTTGTCGATCTCGTCCAGGAACACGATGCCGTTGTTTTCAACGGATTCAAGGGATTCCCGGACGATCTTGTCTTCGTCCAGCAACTTGTCCGCCTCCTCGGCGATGAGCACCCCGTGGGACTCGGCGACCGTCAGCCGCTTGCGCACCTTGCGGCCGCCGAACGCCTTGCCGAACACGTCGTTCAGGTTGAGCATGCCGACCTGGCCGCCCGGCATCCCGGGGATGTCGAAGGTCGGCAGGCCGGCGCCGCCGGAGTCGCTGATGTCCAGTTCCACTTCCTTGTCGTCGAGTTGGCCGGCACGCAGCTTCTGACGGAACTTCTCGCGCGTCTCGCGGCTGGCGTTCTCGCCGACCAGGGCCTCCAGCACCCGCTCCTCGGCCAGCATCTCGGCCCGCGCGGTGACTCCCTTGCGGTGCCGTTCGCGCGTCATGTGGATGGCGATCTCCACCATGTCGCGGACGATCGATTCGACGTCGCGGCCCACGTACCCCACCTCGGTGAACTTGGTCGCCTCCACCTTCAGGAACGGCGCGTCGGACAGCTTGGCCAGACGGCGCGCGATCTCGGTCTTGCCGACCCCGGTCGGGCCGATCATGAGGATGTTCTTGGGCAGCACCTCGTCGCGCAGGGCGTCGTCGAGCTGCTGGCGCCGCCAGCGGTTGCGCAAGGCGATGGCGACCGCCCGCTTGGCCTCGTGCTGGCCGACGATGAAGCGGTCCAGTTCGGAGACGATCTCGCGCGGCGTGAAGGCGGTGGTTCGGGTCATAGGCTTTCCACCAGGATGTTGCCGTTGGTGTATACACAGATGTCGGCCGCGATCCCGAGCGCCCGGCGGGCCACCGCCTCGGCGTCCATGTCGTCGCGGTCGATCAGGGCGCGCGCCGCGGCCAGCGCGTAGTTGCCGCCGGATCCGATGCCGATCAGCCCGTCCTCCGGCTCCAGCACGTCGCCGTTGCCGGTCAGGACCAGGGAGACGTCCTTGTCGGCCACCGCCATCATCGCCTCCAGGCGCCGCAGGTAGCGGTCGGTGCGCCAGTCCTTGGCCAGCTCCACGCAGGCCCGGGCCAGTTGCCCGGGATGCTTCTCCAGCTTGCCCTCCAGGCGCTCGAACAGGGTGAAGGCGTCGGCCGTGGCGCCGGCGAAGCCGCCGATCACGCCGCCGCCGCCCAGCCGGCGCACCTTGCGGGCGTTGGCCTTGATGACCGTGTCGCCGAGCGTGACCTGGCCGTCGCCGGCCACCACCACCCGATCGCTCTTGCGCACGCACAGGATCGTGGTGCCGTGCCAGGACGTCATGGAGTCGGATGTCATCTGAACTCGTTCCAAGGGATTGCCGCCGCTCGCCCGCCCCTCCGATGTAGACGCGGCGAGGCCGCCGGGTCAAGGTCCGGCGGCGCGAATTGTCGCTCCCCGGACCGTTATTCGCCGAAAACGGCGGCGATCCGGCGCTGAATGTCCTCGGCCGCGGCGGCCGGGTCCGCGGCGTCACGGATCGGCCGTCCGATCACGATGTGGTCGGCGCCTTTCTTGAAGGCCTCCTCCACGTCCACGGTGCGCTTCTGATCATCGACCGGCCGGTTGAGGCCGGGCCGGATGCCGGGCACCACGATCAGCAGCCGGTCGCCCAGGCGGGTCCGCAGCCGTTCCGCCTCCAGCCCCGACGACACCACGCCGTCGCAGCCCAGGTCGAGCGCCCGCCGGGCCCGCGACAGGACCACCGAGGCGATGTCGGCCTGGAACCCCAGGTCGTCCATGTCGCCCTGGTCGAGGCTGGTCAGCACGGTGACGGCGAGGATCTTGGTGTCGCCCTTTTCCGCCGCCGCCGCCTCCAGGACGGCGTCGTTGCCGTGCACCGTGGCCAGGCTGGCGCCGCGCCCCCGCAGGTTGCGCACCGCCGCGCGCACGGTCGCCGGCACGTCGAAGAACTTGAGGTCCACGAACACCTTCTTGCCGCGCCCGGTCAGCCAGTCCAGAAGCTCGAAGTAGCCGCCGGCCATGAACAGTTCCAGGCCCATCTTGTAGAACCCGACGCTGTCCCCCAGCCGCTCCACGGTGCGCCGCGCGGCGTCGGCGTCGGGCAGGTCGAGGGCGACGATCAGGCGGTCGCGGACGGGGATGGTCTTGCTGGCGGCGGACGGCATGGCTTTCTCCGGTCGGGCGGCAAACGCTCCGCGTTTCCGTGGTTGGCAGGGATCGCCGCAACCTGATAAACAATCAGCGCCCCTGTTGAAAGAGGAACCCGTCGATGCGCCAGGCGACCATCCAGCGCAAGACCCACGAGACGTCCATCTCGCTCTCGGTGGACCTGGACGGCACCGGCCGCTACGAGGTGTCGACCGGGATCGGCTATCTGGACCACATGCTGGAGCAATTGTCCCGGCACAGCCTGATCGATCTCACGGTCGATTGCCAGGGCGACCTGCACGTCGACGGTCACCACACCACCGAGGACGTGGGCATCGCGCTCGGCCAGGCGGTCGGTCAGGCGCTCGGCGAGCGGCGCGGCATCACCCGCTACGGCTCCGCCCTGTCGCCGATGGACGAGGCCCTGGTCCGGGTGGCGCTCGACGTCTCGGGACGGCCCTGTCTGGTCTGGAAGGTGGCGTTCGACCGCGACCGGCTGGGCGAACTCGATACCGAGCTGATCAGGGAGTGGTTCCAGGCCTTCGCCCAGGCGGCCGGCCTGACCCTGCACGTGGAGTGCCTGTACGGCGAGAACGCCCACCACATCGCCGAGGCCTGTTTCAAGGGCCTGGCCCGCGCCCTGCGCGCGGCGGTCGAGACCGACCCGCGCAGGGCCGACGCCGTGCCGTCGACCAAGGGCACCCTGGGCGGGACGCTCTAGATGCGGTTCTACACGGTGCATCGTCGGGTCGGGGAGGCGGAGCCGGTGCTGGTGGCGGACGGCTTCACCTGGGGCGGCTTCCTGTTCACCGTGCTGTGGGCCCTGTGGCACCGCCTGTGGGCGGTGGCGGCGGGCCTGCTGGCGCTCGATCTCCTGGCCGCCCTGGCGGCGGTCGCGGTCGATCCGGACGGCGCCACCGGCGTGGTCCTGTCGCTCGCCCTGTCGCTGCTGGTCGGCCTGCTCGGCAACGACCTCAGGCGCT
>JANQGL010000149.1 GCA_028277325.1 Magnetospira sp. | reverse complement strand
ACGCCCTGGTGGTGTTCGCGCTGTCCAGCGTGCTCCTGTTCGGCGAGGCGTTGCGCCGCGAGGCGGCGGCGGTGCTGGCCGGGGCGCCGGAGCTGACGGTGCAGCGGATCCGGATGGGCCGGCACGCCCTGGCCACGGCGGCCGACCTGGCGGCCCTGGAGAACATCCGGGGGGTGCAGGCGGTGCACGGCCGCCTGTGGGGCTATTTCCACGACACCGCCAACGGCGCCAACTACACCCTGATGGTGCCCGACGGCGACCGGTTCGTCGCCGCGCCGGGGCCCGGCGAAACGGTGATCGGCGCCCAGGTCGCCCGGGCGCGCGGCATCGCGCCCGGCAAGCACCTGTTCCTGCTGTCGCCCGGCGGGCGGCTGTTCAAGCTGGAGGTCGCCGGGCTGCTGGATCCCGCAAGCCAGTTGGTCAGCGCCGATCTGGTGCTGCTCTCGGAGGCCGATTTCCGGTCCTTCTTCAAGCTGCCCGACGACGTCTTCACCGATCTGGCCCTGTCGGTGCGCAATCCGCGCGAGGTGAGCAAGGTTGCGGAAAAGGTGGCGCGCATGCTGCCGGAGACGCGGGTGGTCACCCGCGACGACGTCCAGCGCACCTACCGCGCCATCCTCGACTGGCGCGAGGGGATCGGCCTCGCGGTGCTGACCGGCGCCCTCCTCGCCTTCGCGGTCCTGGCCTGGGACAAGGCGGCCGGGCTGAGCGCCGACGAGCGCCGCGAGATCGGCATCCTCAAGGCGATCGGCTGGGAGACCGGCGACGTGATCGCCCTCAAGATGTGGGAGGGCGGCCTGATCTCCGCCGGCGCCTTCGTGATCGGCTATCTGGCCGCCTACGCGCATGTGTTCCAGTTTTCGGCCGGGCTCCTGGCGCCGGTGCTCAAGGGCTGGGCGGTGCTGTACCCCGATTTCGCGTTGACTCCGGACGTGGACGGGGCGCAGGTGGCGACCCTGTTCGGCCTGACCGTGGTGCCCTACCTGGCGGCGACCCTGGTGCCGATCTGGCGGGCCGCCGTCGCCGACCCCGACGAGGTGATGCGATGATCCGCCTCGACGCGGTGACCAAGACCTTCAACGAGGGGGCCGGCAACGCCTTCCAGGCCCTGCGCGGGATCGACCTGGAGATCGACACCGGGCGGGCGACCGTCCTGCGCGGCCCCAGCGGCTCGGGCAAGACCACCCTGCTGAGCCTGATCGGCGCCCTCGCCCGCCCCACCTCGGGGCGCATCCACCTGGACGGCCGCGAGATCGGCGGCCTGCCCGAGCGCTTCCTGACCGAGGTGCGCCGCGCCACGCTCGGGTTCGTGTTCCAGAGCTTCAACCTGATCCCCGGGCTCACGGTGCTCGACAACGTGATGCTGCCCGCCTATCCGCTCGGCGTGACCCGCGCCGTCCTGCGCCGCCGCGCCGGCGACCGCCTGGCCGAGCTGCGGTTGACCGACAAGGCCGCAGTCCGGGCAGGCACCCTGTCGGGCGGCGAGGCGCAACGGGTCGCCATCGCCCGCGCCCTGATCAACGATCCGCCGGTGCTGATCGCCGACGAACCGACCGCCAACCTGGACAGCGCCCTGAGCCGCGAGTTCCTGGCCGTCGCGGCGGACCTGAAGGCGGGCGGCCGCACCCTGGTCCTGAGCAGCCACGACCCGCTGGTGTGGGGCGATCCCCTGGTCGACCGGGTGGTGTCCCTGCGCGACGGCCGGATCGTGCCGGAGGACGCCGGATGATCTTCCAGCCGGCGATCCTGGCCCTCCTGCTGGCCTCCGCCCTGTCGGCCGCGATGGTCACCGGCGGCGCCCTGTTCGGGGCGCGGGTGCTGGCGCGCTGGGACCTGGCGAGCGGCCACCGCCGGCAACTGGCGATGGAGCGCCGCACCTACCTGGTGTCCACCGGCCTCGGCCTGGTGCTGGCCCTGGAGGCCCTGTCGCTGCTGCTGTTCGTGTTCAACGCCGACCGGATGGCCGAACAGTTCGCGGGCGCCATGTGCGCGGTCGGCACCCTGAACGCGAATCCTTACGGGTTCCCGGCCCTGCTGGCGCGAATCGCGGTGTTCTTCCTGGCCGCCGTGTGGCTGATCCTGGATCGCCTGGACGCGCGGGCGCCGGACTACCCGCTGATCCGGGTCAAGTACGCCCTGCTGATCGGCGTCGCTCCGGTGGTGCTGCTGGCCGGCGGCCTGCAACTGGCCTATTTCCTCAACCTCCGGGCCGACGTGATCCCTTCCTGCTGCGCCCGCCTGTTCTCCCCGGACACCGCCGGCGCCGCGGCCGACCTGTCGGCACTCGACCCGGCCACCGCCCTCGGGCTACTGTACGGCGCCCTGGCGGCGGTGGTCGTCGCCGGCGCCCGGGTCTTGCGGCACCGACGCGGCGGCATGCTCTACGCCGCCGTTTCGGGACTGGCGTTCACGGCCGCCATCGCCGCCGTCGTGTCGGCCTTGGCACCCTACGTCTACGAGCACCCGACCCACCACTGCCCGTTCTGTATATTAAAGTCCGAATATAATTATGTCGGATATCTCTTTTACATTCCTCTGTTCTTTTCCACCGCCCTCGGCCTGGGCGCGGGCCCGGTGGCGGCGCTCGGCGACCGTCCGAGCCTGTCGCGGCTGGCACCGCGGGCCACGCGCAGCCTGGTTCGCGCGTCCCTGGCCGGGTTCGGGCTGTTCGGCGGCCTGGCGACCGCCAGCGTGCACCTGTCCGGCCTGCGCCTGTTCAACGGATAGGCGACGGCCATGATCCCTGCCCGTCACCAACCTGCGAAGGAGGGTTCGATGAACCGACGTCACCTGCTGCTCGGCGGCGCCACCGGCGCCCTGGCCCTTGGGCTTGGCCGCGCCGCGACCGCGCAGGGGCCGATCCGGCCCTGGGAGTACATCGAGAAGAAGGACCAGCTGGCGTCCACCGACGGCACGCCGCTCCAGTTCATGCCCAAGTCGCCGCCCGACCCGGACCCGCTGACCGACGAGTTGGCCAAGTACCCGATCTGCCCCTACTGCGGCATGAGCCGCACCAAGTTCAGCCACAGCCGCCACCTGATCCACTACGAGGACGACCTGGTGGACGGCACCTGCTCGATCCATTGCGCGGCCCTCAGCCTGGCCCTCAACATGGACCGGGGACCGAAGGCGATCTACGCCGGCGATGCCGGATCGGAGGCGCCGGTGAAGCCTCTGGTCCCGGTCGAGGCGGCCACCTACACGATCGACTCCGGCACGCCCGGCACCATGACCCGGCGCAGCAAGTTCGCCTATGCCGACGCCGGCCGCGCGGCGGCGGCCGGCGGCACGACGGCCGGTTTCGAGACCGCCCTGACCGAAGCCTACGCCGACATCGCCCGCGACACGGTCATGATCCGCGAGAAACGCGCCGAGCGCCGCCGGCGTGCCAAGCGAACGTCCATGTAACCCGACCTGAACCGGGAGTCGCCCCCATGTGTCGCCATGGCAAACACACCGCGCCCGTTCTCAGACCGCTCGACCGCCGTCGTGCCGTGATCCTCGGCGGTGCGATCCTGGGCTTCGGCCTGCTGCCGCCGTCGGCCGGTCGCGCCCGGGACGGCGCGCCGCCGGTCCCCCTGCCGGCCCCCGGCCCGCGCGATACCTGCCCGGTCTGCGGCATGTTCGTGGCCCGCTATCCGGAGTGGATCGCCACCGTGCTGTTCGCCGATTCGCAGGCCGACCATTTCGACGGCGCCAAGGACCTGTTCAAATACCTGAACGACATGCCCAGGTATGCCCGGGGCCGGACGGCGGACGGAATCGTCGCCATGGGGGTCACCGACTACTACACCCTGCGGCGGATCGACGCCGCGCGGGCCTTCTACGTGATCGGCTCCGACGTCCTGGGACCCATGGGCCATGAGCTGGTTCCGCATGCCGATCGGGCCGACGCCGAGGCCTTCCTGTCGGATCATGCCGGGCGCCGCGCGGTCTCGTTCGATGCGGTGACGCCCGACCTGCTGCGGGCGCTCGACGACGGCCGCTTCGAGGGATGACCATGACGACGGACAAACGGAAACGCCGCCGTTTCCCGCGGATCTACGCGGTGGTGGCACTCGCGGTGATCGGCTGGGCGGTCGGCGGACGCTTCCTTCACCCGGGCGACTCCGTCGTCGCGACCGGCCCGGTCGGCGGTCCGTTCGCGCTGGTCGACCATCACGGCAACCCGGTGACCGACGAGGATTTCCGAGGCCGCCACATGCTGGTCTATTTCGGCTACACCCATTGCCCGGACATCTGCCCGATGAGCCTGCAGACGGTGACCGAGGCGCTCGACCTGCTGCCGCCGGCGGTGCTCGACCGGATCACGCCGCTGGTCATCTCGGTCGATCCGGCGCGCGACACGCCGCAACGGATGGCCGAGTACGTGGGCTATTTCCATCCCCGCCTGATCGGCCTGACCGGCGA
This sequence comes from Magnetospira sp., assembly GCA_028277325.1. GTDB lineage: Bacteria > Pseudomonadota > Alphaproteobacteria > Rhodospirillales > Magnetospiraceae > JANQGL01. The sequence goes on along the minus strand of JANQGL010000149.1, from coordinate 3,730 downwards.
CGCGGCGGCCGTCCGCAGGGTCGCCCGGGCCTATCGGGTGTTCGCCGAGCGCGACGGCGACGGGCCGGATTACGAGGTCACCCACACCTCGCTGCTGTTCCTGATGGACCGGAACGGCGACCACCTGGCCCGCCTCGGTTCCGACCTGCCGCCGGATGCCCTGGCCGAGCGCCTGCGCACCCTGATCCTGGCGAGGGACGGCGGATGACGCGCCCGGCGATCGGGCGATCAATCCCGCTCGCGTTGGAACTGGCGCGGATCGAGCAGGGTCGACAGGGCGACGGTGATGGTCCGCCGACCGTCGTTGAGGCTGACCAGACGCACGTGCGGCGGGATATCCGTATAGTCGAACACCCGCTCGACCGACCACCGAGTCGGCGAAAGTCCAGGCTTGACAAACACTTCGCCCGGCGCGACGGAGTCCCTCGGCATGTGCATCGTTCCTTTTGGAAAGCCGGTTCCCGGGGCGGCAGACATAGCGCAAACCGGCGCCGAAAACAAATGCGTTTGTGGCGTCCCAAACCCGACATGGCTTGTGCCGCGCCGGCCGTTGATGGAACAATCGCGGCTCGGAAAAGATATCCGGAGCCCGACCGGTGACCCGCAACGCCGCCCTGTCCCGCCGCACCTGGCTCGACCGCCTGTGGATTTCGATTCCCCGCGAGGGCCAGGCCGCCCAACTGGTCCGCGAGCGGAGCCGGAGTCTCGACGAACTCCTGTTCGCCCAATGGCACCTCGGACGCGATATCCTCCTGGCCTGGTGTCCGGACGACGCGGCGATCCACCTCGTCGTCGCGCCGCACTATCGGATCGCCGAGGCGGTGGCCGGGCGCCAGGACCCGATCGCCGAGGCGCTCGGCAACGGCGCCGCCAACGCGGTGGAGCGAATCCTCGCCGGGCGCAAGCGGACCGACCTGGAGCGCCTGCACACCGTGGCCCGCCTGTTCGACGTCACCCCGGTGCGCCTGGACCTGCCGTTCCGACCCGGCGTCGACCTGGACCTGGACATCATCGAGGCCCTGATCTGCCGTTACGGGATTTCGCTGGTCAACGACCGCGCGGTGGCCCTGTTCGACGCGGTCGGGTTCTCCCTGGTGTCGCCGTTCGAGCAGGTCACCCAGCTGAACAGCCTGTCCTATTCGGTCAACGCGGCCTACGCGAAGCTTCTCGAGAAGAACATCGACATCAAGTTCGCCCGCTCGACCACCGGCGACGGCTACTACATCTGGAACCGGGTCTCGACCATCCGCGCCAACCTGGACCTGTACCATTTCATGCACCTGGTGATGGCCGACAACGCCATCGCGCGCGGCAAGTCGAACGGCCGCACGGTGCCCTTTCTCCGGACCTGCTTCCACGTCGGGTCGCATTACGAGTTCTTTCAGGCCGAGGGCCTCAACCCGACCACGTTCAGTTTCATCGTCGGCGACGTGACCATCGTGCTGGCCCGGATGATCGCCTGCGCCCTGCCCGGGCAGGTCCTGATCGGCGACTTCCAGGCCCCGATGTTCGACCCCGACTCGGCGCGCACCCGGCGCGTCGACGCGGTGGACTTCATCCGCCGCGCCGGGGAGACGATCTCCAACCTGCAGGGCGTGACCCTGTCGGGCGACGAGGTGGTGTCGATCCGCTGCTACCTGACCGGCCCGCGCTATGGCGACGGGAGCTACGGAATCGCCCGCTACCGGGTGCACGACAAGCACGGCCACGCCCATCAGGTCTACAACGCCAAGGTCAACATCTATCGCCGCAACGCGCCGCCGATCTTCCTCGGCCTCCAGCACCAGGACCTGGACGCCTTCCGCGAACGGCACGCCGAGGAGATCCTGCATTTCACCGCCGACGACCGGCGGCTGGACGCCCCCCCGGCCTCCGTTCGATCGTGATCGAAACGTCGCTTACGGCGGTTCCGGCCGGCCCGCACAATGATCCCCGGCGCGCGCTCGCGGGGGAAGCATGGACATCTCGGTCGTTTTCCTGGCCCTGTTCTGGGGCCTGGTCAGTCAACAATCAGGGCGGCTTCCTGGTCGCGATCCTGTTTACCGGTGCCCGCCGACCCCCACCGGCGGCGCGGGATAGGGTCTTGATCGGGGCTTCGGTTTGTGTATAGTCGCCGCCTTCAGTCTTCCTGCCGGGTGTTCCGGCTATGCCCGTTTCCGGCCGCCGTGGCCGGGCGGGCTGAGAGAAGCCAAAGGGAGCGCATAGACATGCCATTGTACGAGTGCGTGTTCATCGCACGCCAGGATATTTCGACACCCCAGGTCGACGCCCTCGTGGAGACCTTCGGCGGCCTGATCACCGAGAACGGCGGCAGCGTGGCCAAGCAGGAGTACTGGGGCCTGCGCAATCTCGCCTACCGCATCAAGAAGAACCGCAAGGGCCACTACGTGCTGTTCAACCTGGACTGCGCGCCCGACGCGCTGCACGAGATGGAACGCCAGATGCGGCTGAACGAGGACATCCTGCGGTTCCTGACCCTGCGCATCGACGAGGTCGAGGAAGGCCCGTCGGTGATCATGCAGAACCGCGACCGCAACGAGCGTGGCGACCGCGGCGACCGGCCGCGCCGCGACCGGGATCGCGACCGCGGCGACCGGCCGCGCCGGGACGCCGACCAGGGCGAGTCCCGCGACGCCAGCCAGGGAGCCGCGCAATGAGCAAGCCCGCCGCCCGCCGCCCGTTCTTCCGGCGCCGCAAGACCTGCCCGTTCTCCGGCGCCAACGCCCCGAAGATCGACTACAAGGACACCCGCCTGCTCGGCCGCTTCATTTCCGAGCGCGGCAAGATCGTGCCCAGCCGCATCACCGCGGTGTCGGCCAAGAAGCAGCGTGAGCTGGCGCGCGCCATCAAGCGGGCGCGCTACCTCGCCCTGCTGCCCTACGTGGTCAAGTAGGCGCGCCGGGACGGAGGACGAGACATGGAAATCATTCTGCTCGAACGGGTCGAGAAGCTGGGCCAGATGGGCGACGTGGTCAAGGTGAAGGCCGGCTACGCCCGCAACTACCTGCTGCCCCGCAAGAAGGCCCTGCGCGCCACCGAGGCCAACCGCCAGTTGTTCGAGGCGCGCAAGGCGCAGCTCGAGGCCGAGAACCTGCAGCGGCGCCAGGAGGCCGAGGACGTGGCCGGCCGCATGGACGGCACCTCGGTGGTCGTGCTGCGCCAGGCCGGCGAGGCCGGACAGCTCTACGGCTCGGTCAACGCCCGCGACGTCGCGCTGGCGGTCACCGAGGCCGGCTTCACCATCGGCCGCCAGCAGGTGGTCCTGGAGCATCCGATCAAGGCGATCGGCATGCACGACGTCACGGTGCGCCTGCATCCGGAGGTCTCGGTGACGGTGACCGTCAACGTGGCCCGCTCGGAGGCCGAGGCCACCGTCCAGGCGGAGACCGGACGCGCCGTCACGCGCGGCGACGACGACGAGGAGGACGCCTACCGGATGCCGGAAACGGCCGGCCTGGAAGGGGCCGAGGAGGCGCCGGCCGAAGCGGCGGAGTCTGACGAGGCGCCGGCCGAGGAAGCGCAGTCTGACGACGCGCCGGCCGACGACACCGCGCCGGCGACCGAGGAAGAGACCACCGAATAATACCAGCCGGTCAATTGATTGACCGGCTATGGCCCCCTCAATCGCCGGGCGGGTTCCTCCGGAACCCTTGGCTTTCGGCGCCGCAAGCGCCGGCCCGCGCTTGCGGGCTCCCAGGCGCCGCGAGTCACCGCTCGCGCCGCTTGGTAT
>JANQGL010000125.1 GCA_028277325.1 Magnetospira sp. | reverse complement strand
CGGCCGTCCGCGGCACGGGTCGGCGGGCGGGTCCGGCAGACGTCCTCGGTGGTCGCGCCGTCGCGCCGCGCCTCGGGGCGCACCTCGGGCCCGTAAGTGGCGAGCGCCCGGGACCCGGGCGCGGCGATCAGCGCCGCCGGCGTTGCACAACGCCTCATTTCGCCAGGGCCCGTTCGAGGGCGCGGGTCAGGCTGGTGGAGGTCGGCCCGGTGAGCGACGAGAACCAGCCCACCAGGACGCCGTCGCGCCCGATCACGTACTTGTGAAAGTTCCACCGCGGCGTGCCCACCGCCCCGGCCCGGTCGCGCACCCAGACGTAGACGGGATGCGGATTGTCGCCGGTCACCTTCACCTTCCCGGTCATCGGGAAGTCGATTCCGAAATTGGCCTCGCAGAAATCCTGGATCTCGGCCTCGTCCCTCGGTTCCTGGCCGCCGAAGTCGTTGGACGGCACGCCGAGGACCACCAGCCCGCGATCGCGGTAGATCTCCCAGATCCGCTGCAGGCCGGCGTACTGCCTGGTGAAGCCGCAAAACGAGGCGGTGTTGACGAGCACCACCACCTTGCCCCGGAAGGTCTCGGCGGGCAGCGGCGTGCCGTCGATGGAAACGAGGTCGAGGCGGTCCCAGTCCAGCGGCGCACCGGTGGCGGCGGCCGGAGTGTGGGAACAGCCGAGCACTTCGAACAGGGTGGTCATGACAATCGGTGCCTTTCTCAGCATCGGGACGAGTTCATGCAAAAACCGGTTTGTCAGGATACGCAGGATCCGATCGGCTGGATCACCGATCGATCGGGTCCGTGCCCGACGCTCCCGATGTCACGGCATGATGGCGCGGCGGATCCGCGCCACGTGGCGCGGCGGGATCAGGCGGAACGCCAGCAGCGCCGCCAGGATCGCCCCGTGCACCAGGGCCTCGCCCTTGCCGGCCTTGAGCATCATGTAGTGGTGCACGACGACCAGGACGGCGGCCGGATGGACCAGCCGGTGCAGGCGCTTCCAGGCGCGCCCGCCAAGCCGTTTCATCATGCCGCTGGTGGAGGTGGCGGCCAGCGGCACCAGCATCAGGAAGGCCGCCATGCCGACGGTGATGAAATTGCGCTTCACGATGTCGGCCCACACCGCCGCCCAGTCCAGGAACTGATCCAGCACGATGTAGCTGGCCAGGTGCATGACCGCGTAGAAGAACGCGAACAGGCCCAGCATGCGGCGGAACCGCATCACCCCGGCCCGCCCGGTGAGGGTTTTCAGGGGGGTGACGGCGAGCGTGATCAGCAGGAACCGCAACGCCCAGTCGCCCAGGAACCGGTTCGACGCCTCGGCCGGATTGGGACCCAGCCCGCCGCTCGCCAGCCCCCAGACCAGCCAGCCGAAAGGGACCAGGGACAGCGTGAACACGGCGATCTTGGCGCTGCGCAGGACCATGACTCAGAACAGTTTGTTGCGGTCCATGCCGGCATAGAGGTGCGCCACCCGGTCGGCGTAGCCGTTCAGGTACAGGGTGTCGCGCTTCGGCGTGAACAGGCCGTCGCCGAGGCGGCGCTCGCGGGCCTGGCTCCACCGCGGATGGTCCACCTCCGGGTCCACGTTGGCGTAGAATCCGTATTCGCGCGGATTGGCCGTCGACCAGGTGGTCCGCGGCATCTCCTCGGCGAAGTCGATGGAGACGATCGACTTGATGCACTTGAAGCCGTACTTCCAAGGCACGATCAGGCGCAGCGGCGCGCCGTTCTGGTTCGGCAGCACCTCGCCGTACATCCCGACCACCATCAGGGTCAGCGGATGCATCGCCTCGTCCATCCGCAGGCCCTCGCGGTAGGGCCATTCGAGGACGCCGGTCTTCTGCATCGGCATCACCTCTGGATCGAACAGGGTGCGGAACGCCACGTACCTGGCCGAGCCCATGGGCTCGAAGCGCTTCAGGAGATCGCCCAACGGCACCCCGACCCAGGGCACCACCATCGACCACGCCTCCACGCAGCGGAACCGGTAGATGCGCTCCTCCAGACGGTGCGGCCGGATCAGATCCTCGAACGACAGGTCGCCCGGCCGGTGGCAGGCGCCGCCGATCCGCACCGACCAGGGGCGCGGCCGGAAGGCTTTCGACTCGGCCGCCGGACCGTCCTTGTCGAGGGCGAACTCATAGAAATTGTTATATGTGGTCGCGTCCTCGCGGTCGGACACCTCCAGCCCCGCGCCGTGGGGCGTGGTCGCGAAATCGAGGCGCCGTGACGCCGCGCCGGCCGCCGGCAGGGCCGCCCCGGCCAGCACGGCGCCGCCGGCCGCCATGAAGGCGCGGCGGTTCAGGTAGGCGTGACGCGAGGTGATCTCGGAAGGCTTCGGGTCGTTGGCGCGGAGGTGGCGGATCAGCATGAGACGACGCTCCCTGTTGCGGTATCAATGTGATCCCGCGGCGCCCCGAAGCAAGGTCGCACCACCTCAAAAAGGCGTGAGCGGCCGCCCGAGAGCGTGTAGAAGAATGCCCATGCGCGTCCTCCACCACCTCTGGCTCTCGGCCGCCTGCCGCGCGGTCCGCGTCGTCCTGGCCGAAAAGAGACTCGACTTCCAGATGCGGGTCGAGGAGGTGTGGCTGCGCCGCCAGGACTTCCTGGCCCTCAATCCGGCCGGCACGGTGCCGGTGGTGATCGAGCCCGACGGGCGCCCGCTGGCCGGATCGCGGGTGATTTTCGAGTATCTGGAAGACGTCCTGCCGGACCCGGCGATGATTCCCGGCTCGCCCCTCGAACGGGCGGAGGTCCGCCGGCTGGTCGACTGGTTCGACCTCAAGTTCGGCCCCGAAGTCACTGACAACCTGGTCGGCGAGAAGATCATGAAGCGCTTCCTGCGCCTCGGCACCCCGGACAGCCGGGCGATCCGGGCCGGCAAGGCCAACATCCACTATCACCTGGACTACATCGGATACCTGACCGAGCGGCGGCGCTGGCTGGGCGGCGAGACGCTGTCGCTGGCCGACATCGTGGCGGCGGCCCACCTGTCCTGCGTCGACTACCTGGGCGACGTGCCGTGGGCCGAGCACGAGCCGGCCAAGGACTGGTACGCCCGCATCAAGTCGCGGCCCGGCTTCCGGCCCCTGCTGTCCGACCACATCCCCGGCGCGCCGCCGCCCAAGCACTACGCCGACCTGGATTTCTGAGAGTCGGATGCCCTGGAACGATATCGCTCGCCGGCGACACAACCGCGGCCGTCCGCGGATCCATCCGGGATGACCGGACCCGCAAGGCGGCCGCCCGCCAATACCGCCCCGAGGCGAGATGGCCGAGAGTCGGGGTTCCGATCCGCCGCCCGGCCCGCTATCATGGGCCGCGGGCGGCGATAATCGGACGATCGGAACATGGCAAGGAAGCTCGCGGCGTTCGTCCGGACTCTCATCGCCGGCCTGTTCGCCGGTCTGCCCGGCGGCGCGGTGGCCGAGGACCCGACGGTCCGTTTCATGGATCACGACCTGGCCCCGGGCCCGCCGATGCTGTTGGCCCGCAAGTCGGGCAACGTGCGCGGCGCACCCAGCCTGCGCGGACCGAAAATCGGTGCCATCGAGCAGGGCGAGCGCCTGCGGTCGCCGGGCCGCGTCCCGGACAGCCCCTGGTACGCCCTGCGGCGCGACGGCGAGGACCTGGGATTCGCGCACGACATGCTCCTGGTTCCGGTGATCGACGGGTCGCTGGACCACGACCTGGACGGCCACCTCACATGGCGCGGCGCCACCTGCCGCTATCGGGTCGCCTTCGTCGGCCGCACCATGGCCATGGAGGCGCCGATCCCGACCACCGACTACGACGTCCTGCTCAAGTGCCGGCGCGACGACCGCACGGTACACGTGCAGGGCTTCATGTTCCTGACCGAAAGCCCGTTCGACGGCGGCCACGCCCCGAGGTTCCAGATCAGCCTGGATCTGCTCAACGTCAACGACCTGGAATCGCCCCCCTCGGTGGTGATGATCTGGAATCAGGCGGCCGGGGAGCTCACGGTCGATTCGGTGACGCCGGAGGACCACACGGCGATGCCGGAACCCTCGCGCCGCGCCGCGCCGCGGGTCGCGACGGCCCTGTCGGCGGCGGTCGAGCTGGCGTCGACGGCCTGGACCGAGACCTTGTGGCGCGACCTGCTCGCCCACGCGCCGTGATATTGCCCGCCGCGGGCCCGGGTGGTACGGTGCGCCACCGCGCCCCTGCGACGCATTTCCGAGGATTGCCCCACATGTCCCTGGACAAGGATACGGTCCGCAACATCGCTTGGCTGGCCCGCCTCAAGGTCCCGGAGGAGGCGCTGGACGGACTGGCCGGCGAACTGTCCCGCATCCTCGACTGGGTCGAACAGCTCGACGAGGTCGACACCGACGGCGTGGCGCCGATGACCAGCGTCGTCGACGTCACCCTGCCGGTGCGCGACGACGCGGTGACCGACGGCCACCACCCGGACCGGGTCCTCGTCAATGCGCCGGACCGGGTGGACGACTACTACGCGGTGCCGAAGGTGGTCGAGCAGTGAGCGGCCTGCACGAACTGACCCTGGGCGCGGCGGCCGAGGGGCTGTCGAAGGGCGAATTCAGCAGCCTGGAGCTGACCGAGTCCTGCCTCGCCGCAATGGCGGACAGGCGCGACCTCAATGCCTTCGTCACCGAAACGCCGGACCTGGCCCGGGAGCGGGCGACGGCGTCCGACGCCCGGCGCGCCGCCGGCGAGGCGCGCGGGCCGCTGGACGGCCTGCCCTATGCGGCCAAGGACCTCTATTGCACCGAGGGGGTGCTCACCACCGCCGGCTCGCACATCCTGGACGGCTTCGTGCCGACCTATGAATCCACCGTCACCGCCAACCTGCGCGACGCCGGCATGGTGATGCTGGGCAAGGCCAACCTGGACGAGTTCGCCATGGGCTCGTCCAACGTCACATCCTATTTCGGCCCGGCGAAGAATCCCTGGGGCCCCAGGGACGGCAGGGATCTGGTGCCGGGCGGCTCGTCCGGCGGCTCGGCGGCGGCGGTCGCGGCGCGCCTCGCCCCGGCCGCCATCGGCACCGACACCGGCGGCTCGATCCGCCAGCCGGCCGCCTTCTGCGGAATCGTCGGCCTGAAGCCCACCTACGGGCGCTGCTCGCGCTGGGGCATCGTGGCCTTCGCCAGTTCGCTCGACCAGGCCGGGCCGATGGCCCGCAGGGTGCGCGACGCCGCCCTGCTGCTGGGCGGCATGGCGTCGCACGACCCGAAGGACTCCACCTCGGTCCCGGCCGAGGTGCCGGACTACGCGGCCGCGCTGACCGGCGACCTGCGCGGGCTCAAGATCGGCATCCCCAAGGAGTACGTGGCCGACGGCATGCCCGGGGAGATCAGGATGCTGTGGGAGCGCGGCGCCGACTGGCTCAAGGACGCCGGGGCCGAGGTGGCGGAGGTGTCGCTGCCGCACACCAGGCATGCCCTGCCCACCTACTACATCATCGCCCCGGCCGAGGCGTCGTCCAACCTGGCGCGCTACGACGGGGTGCGGTTCGGCCTGCGGGTGCCCGGCGACACGCTGGAGGAGATGTACGAGAACACCCGCGGGGCCGGCTTCGGGGCCGAGGTGCGGCGCCGGGTGCTGATCGGCACCTACGTGCTGTCGGCCGGCTACTACGACGCCTACTACCTGAAGGCGCAGCGGGTCCGCGCCCGCATCGCCGAGGACTTCCGGACCGCGTTCGCGGCGGTGGACCTGCTGCTGACCCCGACCGCGCCGTCGGCCGCCTTCGCCATCGGCGACAAGGAGGACGATCCCATCGCCATGTACCTGAACGACGTGTTCACGGTGCCGACCAGCCTCGCCGGCCTGCCGGGGGTCTCGGTGCCGGCCGGCCTGTCGGCCGACGGGCTGCCGCTGGGCCTGCAACTGATCGGCCGGCCGTTCGACGAGACCACCGTGCTGCGCGCCGCCGGGGTGCTGGAGGAGGCGGCCGGGTTCTCGGCGGTGCCGGGAATGCTGCGGGAAGACTCGTAGACCCGTACCGCCCCACCCTTCGACAGGCTCAGGGTGAGGGCCTGTAACTTTCGACTTTCTGCGCGTCTGACCCCTCCTGGAAATTGGCGTCGGAGGTACGGATGAGCGATTTTGACCGGTCAGACAATGAGGCTGTCATACCGCAGGAAGAGGATAAGGGCGGCAGGCGGGAGACCGTCTTATCCTGAGCCTGCCGAAGGGCGAGTCCTGAGCCTGTCGAAGGGCGGGGCGGGGCGGATCGAGAGAACGCGCGCTTCCAATCCCTCACAGCCGCCGGGTGACCACCTCGGCGATCTCCGCCGGCTCCAGGACCAGCGGATTGGTCTTCATGGAGTTGCCGCCCGAGGCGGCGACGATGCGGTCCAGGTCGGCCGGCCCCATGCCGTAGCGCGACAGGCGCGGCAGTTCCAGGCGCGCCGTCCAGTCTTCCAGCAGGTCGACCAGGGCGCGCCGCGCCGCGGCGTCCGAATCGTAGCGGCGGCGGGTCAGCAGGGCGCCGGCGCGGGCGTATTTGGCGAGCGCCGGGCCGTCCGGACGGCGCACCTCCAGGGCCCGGATGTTGACCTCGGTGGCCGCCGCGACCAGGGTCCCGCAGACCACCCCGTGCGGGATCGGGAACAGGGCGCCGAGCGGCGAGGCCAGCCCGTGCACCGACCCGAGCCCGGTCTGCGCCAGATTGATCCCCGAGATCAGCGAGGCATAGGCCATCCCGGCGCGGCCGCCCGCCGCCGCGTCCCCGGTGCCGTCCAGCATCTCCCAGAACCCGTCGCGGAACGCCTCCAGGCCCGACCACCCCAGGGCATCGGTCATCGGGTTGGCGCGCGTCGAGACCACCGACTCCAGAAGCTGCGTGAAGGCATCCATGCCGTTGGCGGCGATCACCTCGCGCGGGCAGCTTTCCAGCAGGTCCGGATCGACCACCGCGACCCGGGCGACCAGCCGCTCGTCGCGGAACGACTTCTTGAAGCCGTCGGCGCCGCGCCGCGACAGCACCGCGTTCCTGGTCGCCTCCGATCCGGTGCCGGCGGTGGTCGGCACCGCGAGGAAGGGCAGCGCCGGCCCGGCGTAGGGCAGGCCGCGCCCGACCCCTTCCAGATGATCCATCACCGAGCCGCCGCTCGCCAGCAGGCCGGCGATCGCCTTGCCGGCATCCAGCGCGCTGCCGCCGCCGACCGCGATCACCATCTCGACCCCAAGCCGGCCGAACTCGGCCACCGCGCGGTCCACCAGATCGGGCGACGGCTCGTCGTCGACCGCCAGGTCGGCCACCGCGATCCCCCGTTCGGCCAGGCCGCGCAGCAGGCCGCCCCAGCGCCCGGTGCGGCGGAACGCCCGCGCCCCGGTCACCACCAGGGCATGCCGCCCCAGGGCCGCCGCCTCGTCCGGCACCGTCGACAGGCTGCCGGCGCCGAACACGATGCGCGGCAGTCGGGCGATCGCGAACGGCGCGATCACGACCCGGCCCGCGGGAACAGGCCGTCGTAGGGCACGCCGCGCCGCGGTTCCGCCATCATCGGCGCCACCGCGTCGCGCCACGCCAGGTAGTGGTCGGTCTGCTTGTGGGCCTTGGCCGCCGCGTCGTCCGCATAGGCCTCGTAGAGCACGAAACCGGACGGGTCGTCGGCCGAGCGCAGCACGTCGAAGCGCAGGTTGCCGGGCTCCCGCACCGAGGCCTCGTGGTTGCGCCGCGTCGCCTCGATGAAGGCGTCCTCCTGTCCGGGCACCACCCGCACATGCACCAGGGTTACCTGCATCGCGTCGCCTCCCCCGCGGTTGTTCCGTTCGTGGCCGCCGGTGACGCCGACGGCCGCCGGGCCCAGGTTAGCACGGACGCGATCCCGGGGTGAACCGGCTCAGGTCCCGGCGCGGAACGCACCCGACCGGCCGCCAACCCTTGCGGGTCGGCGGCCGGCGGAACGTGATGGGCGGGACGGCCGGTGGCCGACCGTCCGCGCGCGCCAAGGGCCTAAATGGGATCGCCCGGCTTGAACTTCTTCGAGTACTTGGGACGCCGACGCTCGGACGCCCAGGCGGCGTCGAACGAAATCGGCCCGGCGCCACGCGCCAGGAGGACGATCAGGGCGGTCGCCCACACCGCGTGGTCGATCCACAGGTTCGGGTAGACGCTGAACTGGATCACGGCCACCATGAACAGAAGCGCCAGCGCCGAGAAACGGGTGAACAGGCCGAGGATGAGAAGAATCGGCAAAATCAATTCTGCGGCGGTGACCAAATAGGCGGCGATGACCGGATCGATCGACGGAACCTGGTACTCGTCGGTGAACAGGGCGAAGGTCGACTCGGTAATCGAGGTCGGGAACGTGATGCCCCAGAGGAGTTCCGGGCCGTCGATCTTGGTCTGGGCGGAGCGGAAAAACACTCCGGCGATGCCGATGCGGGCGAGGATGACGGCGAGGCCGATCAACAGCCCGTCAAACATCCCGGGGCCGTTGCGGCGCTTACCGCCGGAGGTGTTGGCGGATTCGTCCATGGCGGGTCTCCTTCATTCCGTAAAGGGTCCGCCTAGATCGACACCATGAAAAACGCCGCTCGTCAAGCAATCCCGTAAAGCCTGGGACAATTCAAAAGTAGAATCGACGTCAATCGCGGCCGACCACGCCCCGCCGACACTCGCCTGTCGCGACAAGTTGACAATAAAAACCCACTCCGCATGGGTCAGGAAACGCAACCTGACATCATAGAGAGGCCTCAGAACCAACAGGTAATTCGGTCCCTCGTCCAGCGAAACGGGGTCCGGGTCGCGCGCCGGGTCGGCGTTGGCCGTCCAGATGCGCCCGACCGGCCACGCCGAGTCGATGAGCCGGACCGCGGGATGCGCAACCAGCCGAATCGACGGCAACCGATCCTGCGGCACCTTGGCGAGTCGCGCCGGATCGAGCGGCGACGCGTCGGCGGCATGGAACGATTCGTGCCAGGCCCATTCGAGGCGCGCCACGTCGGCCAGGTAGGGCAGGCCGGCCGCCGCGTCGAGGCCGGCCAGATGCGCCGCGAACCCGGCGCCGTAGTCGATCAGGGTGCCGCTGGCCGGCGGTCGCCCTTCGATGAACCGACGCGCCGCGAAGGCGAAGAAATCGTCGCCGACCAGCCGCCGGACCACCGGAAAGACGGCGCCCAGGGCCTCGGTCAGGGTGATCAGGGTGTTGTTGCGGTGCACCTGGAGGCGTCGCGCCGGATCGAATCCGTCGTCGACCAGATGCGCCGCCGCGAACGCCGCCGGATCGACGCGTCCCAGGACCGCATCGCGGAACGCGGTCTGGATGTCACGCGGCATCGGCGGCCGCCTCCGCGAGCAGGGCGTCGGCCTTCGCCGCCTCGCCGACCCAGGTGGCGAGGCCCGGCAGGTCGCTGTCCCATTCGATCAGGGTCGGACGCGGTCCGAACAGGGCGAGCGCGGTGACGAACAGGTCCCAGACCTCCGGGCACACCGCCGAGCCGTGGTCGTCGATGCGCAGGCCGCGCTGCAGGCCGTCCACCGCCGCGTGATGGTGTCCGGCCAGATGGAACTCGCCGACCGGCGCGTGGCGGAGGGCATAGAGGTAGTCCCGCGGGTCGAAGGCATGGTTCCAGGCGCTGACGTAGACGTTGTTCACGTCGAGCAGCAGGCCGCACCCGGTCGCCGCGCACAGCCGGTTGAGGAATTCCGTTTCCGGCAGGGTGGACTCCCGGAACCGCAGATAGGTGGACGGATTCTCGATCAGCAGGCGGCGGCCCAGCCGGTCCTGCGCCTGCGCCACGTGATCGGCGATCAGGGCAAGCGTCTCGGTGGTGTAGGGCAGCGGCAGCAGGTCGTTGAGATAGACCCCGCCGGCGACGCTCCAGGACAGGTGCTCGGAGACCAGGGCCGGCCGGTAGGCCTCGACCAGCGCCGCCTTGCGGTCCAGATGCCGCGCATCGAGGCCGTCGGCCGAGCCGAGCGACAGGCCGACGCCGTGCATGGAAAGAGGATAGAGGCCGGCGATCTCCGCCAGGCAGCGGTGCGGGGCGCCGCCGTCCCCCATGTAGTTCTCGGTATGGATCTCGAAAAAGGCCACGTCGGGCCGGCCGTCGAGGACGTCCTGGCAGTGCTCGCCCTTGAGGCCGATGCCGGCGCGCGGCGGAAGGGAAGCGCGAGGGGGTGGGGAGGAGGATCGGACCATCGCGGACTTCCCTTCCGTCGCCGGAGGATTACATCGGCGAGGTGTTGCCGCCGGCGATCTTGTCGCAGGTGCCGGCCGGGACCAGGATGAAGGCGTCCTTCTGGTGGTCCATCCGCGCGGTGCCGGCGCAGGAGCTGGTCGCGGTCTGGCAGTCGTTCTTGCCGGCCTTGGCGACGCCGTAGCACTTCTCCATGTCGGCCGCGCCGGCCGGGGCCACCATGGCGCCGGAGATGCCGACCGCCATGGCGGCGGCGACGAGGGCGGAGGATTTGGCGGAGGTCTTGAGGCTCATATCGTCGTCCTTTCATGCCTGCCGACCGTCGGTCGGACCAATGACGGAAGCAAATGACGCCGGCGCTCCCAGAAGAGATTTCGGTGCGTCCCGGCTCGGGTGCGCCGACACCCTGAAGCTAGCGCCCCGGAGGCCGGCACGGAACTAACGTTCCCCTCACCGGGCGTCACGAAGGCGTGACCTGTCCGTGGGTTGATAAGGAGCTTTGAATTTTATTAAGACGCAGCCCGGTGCCGAGGTGCGGGCGCACCGCGCAGCAGACCCTCGGTGTTCAGGTCCTCGTCGATGTCCGGCCAATGAATGCCGTAGCCACCGCCGGCGATCTCCCAGTGCCGGCGCTGCGCCGGCGTCGCGTCTCGCAGGCGCGGATACCGGGCCAGGGGGACGAAAATGCTCCGCCCGTCCATCAGGTCCACGGCCAGCCGGTCGCCGTCGATCCGGACGTCCTTCACCCGTTCATCCGCCTTGGGAACCGAAATACCCATGCCACGCCTCCAGAAGAGTTTCCCGGTGACAGCGTACGAGGCGGACCGCCTCACGAAGGTCATGCGCCCTCAACCCGACGCTGCGTGCCACCGAACCGCTCTCCAGCCATATTTTCGCCGAATCGAAAAACCGGTGGTCGAAAAAAATCTCATGAACCAGAGAAGCGAAGTTATGGGCACCTCGAATAGCTCAAGAAAGAGGCGTCAGACGGCCTGTAAGCCGGGTTCTGTCCCCGCCCCCCGATGTCGCCAAAGGGGTGCGATGGATGGCCATTCGTCTGGGACGCCCGTCGCCGGACGCCTCGCGCGACACACCCGGACGGCGGCGCGGAAACCCGCCCGCCGGCGCGAAGCCGGCCTGCCGTCCCTATTCGGTCTTGCTCCCGGTGGGGTTTGCCATGCCTCCCCCGTCGCCGGGGGAGCGGTGCGCTCTTACCGCACCCTTTCACCCTTGCCGGCGGACCCGGAGGTCCCGGCCGGCGGTTTGCTTTCTGTGGCACTTTCCCTGGGGTCGCCCCCGCCGGGCGTTACCCGGCACCGTGTTTCCGTGGAGCCCGGACTTTCCTCCCCGGACGCCGGCCCGGGGCGG
>JANQGL010000106.1 GCA_028277325.1 Magnetospira sp. | reverse complement strand
CTCGGCCCGCTTCCTCCGACCTGGGAACGCCTCGGCACCCGCGATCTGACCCGGGCCAGCCACCGGGCGGCTCAGCAGCAGACCGCAACCGCGGCCGGCCGGGACCGGCCGGGGTATCGGGCCCCGACGACCGACGAGGAACGCAAGCTGGTGACAATCTGGGAAGAGGTTCTCGGGTTCAGTCCGATCGGCGTGGACGACAGCTTCTTCGAGGTCGGCGGCGATTCACTGTCGGCCATTTCGGTCATGCTGCACATGCGCAAGCACGGGCTGGACGAGGCGACCTGCCGCTCCGTGTTCCGTGGCCGAACCATCGCCGAACTGGCGCGCAAGGACGCTGCCTCGCCGACCGCCGACGCGATGCTGGACAGCCCCATCCTCCGCACCAACCTGGTGGTCAACGCGGCGCGCGGCATTCTGGTTCTTCTGGTGCTCCTGGCCCACTGGAGTCCGGGCGTCGTCGAGCGCATCCCGGCGCTGAAGGAGTACTTCCCCCTGCTCTACCCGGTGTTCGGGATGGGGACACCCGGCTTCGGCATCGTATTCGGAATCACCATCGGCTACACCTACTACTCGATGGCCCTGGAACGACCGAACCTGCTTTGGCAGCGGGTACGTTTCGGGGCAGGCTTCGTGGGCGGCGCCATCTTGATCCTGGGCCTGTCAAATTTGGCAACCCACGACGTCCGGTCGGCAACCGACTTTTTCAACATGTTCTATTCCGTCCTGGACTACTACTTTTTCGGCATTCTGAGCATTCCCCTCATCCTCGGACTCCTGAAGCGGTTTCCCAGCTTCATCGTCGGATGTCTGACCTTGTCGGCCCTTTGCTTCGGAATCGACCTGCTGCTCCACACCCACGTCAGCCCGTTGCGTGGCACCGGCCCCTTGGAACTCGGCAAACTGATCCTGGCGGCGAAATACGGGTACTTCAACATGACCGGCGGCGTGCTGCTCGGCACCGCCATCGGGTATCTGCTGTACGCGCACCGCGGAAAGACCTTCCTCGTCCCGCTGCTGGTCGCCGCCGGCCTGGCGCTCCCGCTGTCGGGGATCGCCGTCTCGCTCGCCCTCGATCAGTCGCACGTCTGGCTCGAGACTTCGAGTTTCGTGCATTTCTGGAAGTGGCTCACCTATTCCGGCTTCGTTCTGCTCCTCCTCGCCGCGCTGAGCGCGGTCATCGGATCGGGCGCCGGGTTGTCGCGGCCGACGCGGCACCTGCTGTTTGTCTTTGGATCGCTTGGCCAGCTCGCTCTGTTCGCCTACGTGGGACATGCCCTGGTGATCCCGATCAAGGATTTGCTCCTCATGCCGGGTGTGCCCTATCCGGTCGCCCTGGCGATCCCCATGCTGGGCTTTTTCGTGTCGCTGTTCGTTCTGGGCCGCAAGGTCTACCGCTTGAACTACGCCTGAAACCGGTCCGGCCGAACGAGAGTTCACGGAGCGACTCCCCGGGGGGCGGGACGGTGCGTCGACGGCCGGTGCGCCGGTCAGCCGCGGCGCCGCTTGCGGCTGAGCAGTTCCTGCTTGCGGTGTTCCTCGGCGATCAGGTTCTCCACGTGGCGGCCCTGGAAGATGCCGACCCCGATGGCCTGTCCGAAGTCGATCGATTGCCGGGTGTCGCAGCGGCTCATCACCACCCGGTCGCCGCCGACCCGGGCGACCAGGCTGCGCAGGTGCTCGATCTCCCGCTCGTCCTCGGTCGCCATGTCGGGCGACCAGATCAGCTTGACCAGGTCGAGGCCCAGGCCCTCGCGGTCGATGAACCCCAGGGTGTCGCGGCGCAGGCCGTCGAGGCAGATGCGGTAGCCGCGCTCCTTGATGAACTCGCGGGCGAACAGGAACGCGCCGAGATCGCGGAAGATGTCGATCTGCTGCAGCTCCACCACCATGGTGCCGCGCCGGCTGGCGGTCACCGAATCGTCGAACGCCAGGAACTCCGGCGACAGCAGGGTGGAGACGTTGAGGTTGAAGCTGATGTCGCCGGACAGGGTGAAATAGTCGTCCTTGCGCAGCAGCGCCAGGACGCGCCGGTCGAGCACCCCGGTCAGGTGCTGGAACAGCCAGCGGTCGGCGGTCAGGTCGACGCCCGGCGTCATCGCCTCCTGGAGGTCGCGGATCGAGATGAACAGCTCCGAGAACACCGGCTGCGGCGCCGCCGAGCCGACGATCGCCGAGGCATACTGACGGCGCACCATGTTCGACAGGTCGGCCCTGGACAGCGCCTCCTCCAGCCGCGCCAGGGTCGCCGGGGTGATCGGCTCGCCGAACTCCTGCTTGACGCGCAGCGCCACCTTGGCCTCCTGCTCGGCCTCGACCTGGGCCTCGCGCGCCTTCTCGTCGGCGACCATGGAGCGCGCCAGGTCGAGGATCTCGCCGTACCGGGCGTCGGCGTCGTACCAGGTGCAGAACCGGTCGATCCCGTCGCTCTCCGGGACCAGCAGCGGATCGTCGCCGAACAGGAACCGCAGCTTGACCACCGAGGTCTCCACCTCGCTCTGCGCTTCCTGGCGGAACACCAGGATCAGGTCGCTGTTGGCGAGGGTGAACAGCTGTCCCTGAAGACTCTTGATGACCTGTTCGAAGCCGTTGGCGGCGATCCGCAGGTGATGGTCGCGGCGGTTGTAGGGGCGCAGGCCGGACATGTGGATATGCAGCATGCGGCGCCCCTCCTTGTGGTCGTGCAGGCGCTGCACGTAGTCGAGGAACAGGTTCTCCTGGCTCGGCAGGCGGCGGTTGTCGGTGCCGATGGCCATCCGCGCCCTCCTCAGGCCGGGCCGTCGGCCGCCATCGCCGACACCAGGCGGTCGATGAAACGGCCCTGGAAGCGGGTGACGCCGATCTCCATGCCGACCCGGATGGCGTCCTCGTGGTCGATCCGGGCCAGCACGATGGTGTCGCGGATGTCGGCCACCGCGTCGCGCATCCGGCGCAGGCGCCCCTTGAACTCGCTGGACAGCAGGTTGCCCGACCAGTTGACCTTGATGTAGTCGGCGCCCAGCATCAGGGGGTCGAAATATTGCATGCCGAGCGGGTTGACCCCGTCGACCAGGACCGCGAAGCCGTCCCGCCGCAGGCGGTCGCGGGCCCGCCGGAACAGCGCCAGGTCGGCGAACACGTCGATCTGCTGAAGTTCCACCACCACCTTGTCGGCCTTGTCGCCGATCCGCATGGCGAAGGCGTCGAAGTCGGCCGACAGCACCGTGGAGATGTTCAGGTTGAGGCTGACCGGCCGGCTCGCGGTGGCGAGATCGCGCCGCCCGTGGACCGCCAGCATGCGCCGGTCCAGGGTCTCGGTCAGGCACTGGAACAGCCAGAAGTCGGACAGCAGGTGCACCCCGGGGGCGACCCGTTTCTTGAGGTCGGCGATCGACACGAAGTGTTCGCGGAACAGGATGCGGCCGTCGCCGGGACCGCTCACCTCGACCGCCGCCTGCTGGCTGACCAGATCGGCGATCCGGGTGTGGTGCAGGCGGTCGACCACGGCGGCCAGGGACCGGGCGTCCATCGGCTTGCCCAGTTCCGCCGCGGCGCCCCGGGACTCCTTGTTCTCGGTGATCCGCCGCCCCTCGGCGATCAGGGCGTCGAGCACCCTGGAGAAGACCTCGTGGTCGGCCTCCAGGTCGTACCAGCTCGCGAAGCGTTCGCCGCGCCCGCCGTCGTCGCCGAAAATCAGCGGGTCCTCGGCGAACAGGTTGCGCAGCTTGCGGATCGCCACGTCGATGTCGTTGACCCGAACGTCGCGGCACATCAGCACCAGGTCGCAGTTGGCGGCCACGTAGAGGTTGGCGTCGTAGTTGTTGGACAGGTACTCGAACGCCCTGACGGCGATCCGCACGTGCGTCGGTTCGCGATGGTAGGGACGCAGCCGCGACAGGTGGATGTGGACCGCGATGCAGCCGCGCCGGTTGTTGAGGATGCGGCGCAGATGATCGGCCAGCGGCGCCTCCTCGCCGGCGATGCCGAGGGTCGGGTTGTGGGTGGTGGGAATCGTGTCTTCCATGCCGTTCCCTGCACCGGACGGATCGCGGCGGCGGGTGTTGTCGCGGCGCCGCCGCGCCCTCATCTTAAGGCGAGGCCAATGCCGGACACAAGTGAGGGCAATCCGTCATGCCGTGCCTGCCGCCGGGACTGAGGATCTACGCCGTTGGGGACATCCACGGATGCAGCGACCTGCTGGCGGCGCTGCACCGCGCGATCGCACGCGACGCGGCCGATTTCGAGGGCCGCCGGCTGCTGATCCATCTCGGCGACTACGTCGACCGCGGGCCGGACAGCCGCGGCGTGCTCGACATGCTGGTCGCCGGCCCGCCGCCGGGGTTCGAGGCGGTCAACCTGATGGGCAACCACGAGGAGGTGGTGCTGCGCCTGGTCGACGGCGACACCGGGCCGCTGCGGTCGTGGCTGATGAACGGCGGCGACCGGACCATGAGCTCCTACGGGATCGACTGGGACGCGGTGGACTCGCGGCGGGTGCCGCAGGCTTTGCGGGCGGCGGTGCCGGCCGAGCACCTGGCGCTGTTGCGCGGCCTGCCGACCCGCTACCGGGCGGGGGACTATCTTTTCGTCCACGCCGGGGTCAACCCGCGCCGTCCGCTCGACCGGCAGCGCGACGAGGACCTGGTGTGGATCCGCGAGCCGTTCCTGCGCTACCGCAAGGGTTTCGGCGCGGTGGTGGTGCACGGGCACAGCATTTCCCGGCAGCCGGAGGTGCGCGACAACCGGATCGGCATCGATACCGGGGCCTTCGGAACGGGCCTGCTCACCTGCCTGGTGCTGGAAGGCGACGGCCGCCGGTTCCTGTTCGCCGAGGCCGCGTGACGCGGGGTTCGGTGTGCTTTGCGGCTCCGCCGAATGGATTCCCGCTCCTGAGCCCGTCGAAGGGCGCGGGAATGACGACTTCGGTTTAACCGGACAGCTGACGCTACGAGCGACGACACCTAATGATCCCCGACCAGCACCTCCCGCCTGCCGGTCCGGTTGGCCTTGCCGACCACGCCCTCGGCCTCCATGCGCTCGACGATGCGGGCGGCCCGGTTGTAGCCGATCTGCAGGTGGCGCTGCACGAAGCTGGTCGAGGCCTTGCCCTCGCGGGCGACCAGCGCCACCGCCTCGTCGTAGAGGGCGTCCCCCCCCCTGTCGCCGCCCGACGGGGTCATGCCGATGATGTCGGGGGCGTCCTCGTCCTCCTCGGTCACCGAGTCCACGTAGTCGGGCGCGCCCTGCCTCTTGAGGAAGGCGACGATCTCCTCCACCTCGGAGTCGCTGACGAAGGGGCCGTGGACGCGGGTGATCCGGCCGCCGCCCGCCATGTAGAGCATGTCTCCCATGCCGAGCAGTTGCTCCGCCCCCTGCTCGCCGAGGATGGTGCGGCTGTCGATCTTCGAGGTCACCTGGAACGACACCCGGGTCGGGAAGTTGGCCTTGATGGTGCCGGTGATGACGTCGACCGACGGCCGCTGGGTGGCCATGATCAGGTGGATGCCGGCCGCGCGGGCCATCTGCGCCAGGCGCTGGATGGCCGCCTCGATGTCCTTGCCGGCGACCAGCATCAGGTCGGCCATCTCGTCCACCACCACCACGATGAACGGCAGTGGCGTCATGTCCAGGGCCACGTCCTCGAACACCGGACCGCCGCTCTCGGGATCGAATCCGGTCTGCACGCGGCGGGTCAGGGTCTCGCCTTTGCGCGCCGCCTCGGCGATCCGCTGGTTGTAGCCGCCGATGTTGCGGACCCCGAGGTTGGCCATCGCCCGGTAGCGGTCCTCCATCTCGCGGACCGCCCATTTGAGGGCGACCACCGCCTTGCCCGGCTCGGTGACCACCGGGGCCAGCAGGTGCGGGATGTCGTCGTAGACCGACAGTTCCAGCATCTTCGGATCGATCAGGATGAAGCGGCAGCGTTCCGGCGGATACTGGTAGAGCAGCGACAGGATCATGGTGTTGACCGACACCGACTTGCCCGACCCGGTGGTGCCGGCCACCAGAAGGTGCGGCATGCGGGCCAGGTCGACGGTGACCGGGGCGCCGCCGA
Organism: Magnetospira sp.; assembly: GCA_028277325.1. Lineage (GTDB taxonomy): Bacteria > Pseudomonadota > Alphaproteobacteria > Rhodospirillales > Magnetospiraceae > JANQGL01. Next base: position 1,419 of record JANQGL010000106.1, on the reverse strand, counting down.
TGTCCTTGCCGAGCGCCAGGGCCAGCGACATCCTGGCGCCCGCCTTCTCGAAGTCCGAGGCGCCCAGCATCTCGCGCAGGAACACGGTCTCGCGGGTCGCGTTGGGCAGCTCGATGCCGATCACGTTGCGCCCCGGGATCACCGCGATGCGCACCGAGACGGCGCTCATCGAGCGGGCGATGTCGTCCGACAGCCCGACCACCCGCGACGTCTTGGTGCCCGGCGCCGGCTCCAGCTCGTAGAGGGTGACCACCGGACCGGGGCGCACCTTGACGATCTCGCCGCGCACCCCGAAATCCTCCAGCACCGATTCCAGCAGCCGTGCGTTGTTCTCCAGGGCCGCCTTGTCGAGCGAGGTGGCGGCCGGGTCGTGCGCCGGCTCGGCGAGCAGCGCCAACGGCGGCAGGGCGAAGCCGTCGGTCGAGTCGCCCAGGTCGAGGCGCGGCTGATCGTCCCTGGCGCGGCCGCGCGGCCGTTTGCGGGCCGCCGGTCCGCGGTGCGGCTCGTCCACGTCCACCTTGCGGCGCGGCACCGGTTTCGGACGCATGAAGGGCTCCGCCATCACCTCGATGTCCCGTTCGGCGTCCTCGGACGGCGGCGGGGCGGCTTTCCGGCCCGGCCACAGGGTCGGTTCGCGGCGCCGGCGCAGGGTGTCCAGGCGGTCGCCGACCGCCTCGGCGCCGTGTCGGGTGGTCCGGGCCAGCCGGCGTCCGACGCCCGGAATCCAGGCGACGCTCCGCCGCCAGGCGGCGCGGTCGAGGCCCAGCGCGGCGATCGCCGCGACCACCGCCGCGCAACCGAACAGGACCGCCGCCGGCCACGCTCCGTCCGCCCAGCCGGCCCGCCGCAGCAGGGCGTCGGCGAATTCCATGGACAGGCTGCCGAGGGTGCCGCCGAGCCCGGCCCGCAGCGGCCAGTCGGCGGACGGCGGGACCGCCCCCAGGGCGACGGCGCCGGCCAGTGCCGCGACCGTCATCAGGACCGCGCGTCCCGCCCGGCGCCCGGCCGTGTGCTTGCCGATCAGGCGCAGGCCCCAGACCGCGGGGATCGCGACCAGGACCCAGGCGGCCAGCCCGATACCCTGCAGCAGGAGGTCCGAGACCACGGCGCCCGGGCGGCCCAGCCAGTTGGCGACCGGCCCCGGGGCGGCGCTGTTGAGCGACGGATCGGCCGGGTGATGGCTGAGCAGGCTGGCCGCCAGGGCGAGGGCGACCAGCAACACGGCACCGCCCGCCGCCTCGACGAGGCGGCGGTGCAGGAACTGCACGGCGGACTCCGGCAACAGCGGCGGCCGTGCGGCGCGGGCGGTGGTGCGAGCCATGGCGGGACTCTAGACCGGGAGCCTTTTACAACAGGTTAACCAGCCGCCTCAGCGCGTCGCGCAGCACCGCCTCCTCGTGCACCAGGGCGACCCGGATG
>JANQGL010000088.1 GCA_028277325.1 Magnetospira sp. | reverse complement strand
CGACCAGGGCCTCGGCGCCGGCCAGGCGGTCGGCCATCGGGATCTCCACCAGGACCGGCCGTCCGCCACGCAGGCAGCGCATCGCCTGTTCGGCGTGCGGCGGCATCGGGGTGGCGAGGATCACCGCGACGCCGCTGCACGCCGAACAGGCGATGCGCTGCCTGCGTGCCGGACGGCCGGTCCTGGTGGAGATCCCGATGGCCGACCGCCTGGCCGACGCCGAGGCCCTGGTCGGCGCCCAGCGGGAGACCGGCCTGGTCGCCATGGCCGGCCACGTGCGCCGCTTCAATCCCGGCCACCAGTGGATTCACCGGCGCCTGTCGAGCGGCGACCTGCGCCTGCTGCACCTGGAGGCGCAGACCCATTTCCTGCGCCGCCGGAACCTCAACGCCCTGGGCGAGCCGCGCGACTGGACCGATCACCTGCTGTGGCATCACGCCTGCCACACCGTCGACCTGTTCCGGTACCAGACCGGCGAGACGCCCGAGCGCCTGCACATCCTGGCCGGGCCGCCGCATCCCGAACTGGGCATCGCCATGGACATGAGCATCGGCCTGAAGACGCCGTCCGGCGCCCTGTGCAGCCTGGCCCTGTCGTTCAACGACGACGGCCCGCCGGGCACCGTGTTCCGCTACATCTGCGACCGGGGAACCTATACCGCCCGCTACGACGACCTGGAGGACGGCCACGGCCGGCCGATCGACCTGTCGGGGATCGCGGAGTCGCGCGACGGCCTCGAACTGATCGACCGCGCCTTCGTCGCGGCGCTGCGCGGCGGCGGCGAACCCGACGCCTCGGTCGCCCAATGCCTGCCCGCCATGCGCACCCTCGACGCCCTGGCGCGGCGCCTCGACACCCCTGAGCCTTAACCAAGGCCAATAATCACAAGAGCATCGGAGGACACAGACCATGTCGAAATTCGCTTCCCGCGCCGCGTTGGCCGGCCTGCTCCTGACCGGTCTCCTGGCCGCCGCGCCGCGTCCCGCCGCGGCGGCCGAGGCGACCCTGCGGTTCGCCCATTTCTGGCCCGCGGTCGCCGGCACCCACAAGGACCTGTTCCAGGTCTGGGCCGACGCCGTGGAACGGGACTCCGGCCGCCGCATCGCGGTGGAGATCTATCCCTCGGCCACCCTCGTCAAGCCGCCGGCCCAGTACGACGCGGTCAAGACGCGGATCGCCGACATGACGGCGACGGTGCTCGGCTACACCGCCAACCGGTTCCCGCTCAGCCAGGTGGTCGAGGTGCCGGGCCTGGTGCGCGACGCGGCGCACGGGTCCTGCATCCTGCAATCGCTTTACGACGAGGGCCTGATCGCCGGCGAGTTCGCCGACACCCATCCCCTGTTCCTGTTCACCCACGGCCCGGGACAGATCCATACCCGCGACCGGCGGATCGCCGCGCCATCCGACTTCGCCGGCCTGCGCATCCGTCGCCCGACCACCCTGGTCGGGACCCTGCTCGAAAGACTGGGCGCGCAGCCGGTCGGCATGGCGGCGCCGGAGTCCTATCAGGCGATGCAGCGCGGGGTGATCGACGGCGTCGCCCTGCCCTGGGAGGGCGCCCTGGTGTTCCGGCTCAACGAACTGGCCACCAGGCATACCGAGGTCGGCGGCCTGTATACCCTGGCCTTCGCGGTGACCATGAACAAGGACGTCTACGCGTCCCTGCCCGACGACCTCAAGGCGGTCATCGACCGCCATTCGGGCCGCGCCTGGTCGGCCCGCGCGGCGGCGGTGTTCGACGACCTCGACGTGAAAGGGCGCGCCGCCGCCGAGGCGGCCGGCCATGACATCGTCACGGTGCCCGGCGGAATCGACAACCCGGACTGGAAGCCGGTCCTTGACGGCACCGTCGAGACCTATCTGCAGGCGCTCGAGGCGAAGGGCTTGCCGGCCCGCGCGGTCCATGCGCGGGCGGTCGAACTGGCCGCCGGCTGCCCGTAGTGCACCGACTCCGACAAAAGGTGCACCTTTTGTCGGCCCGGCGCCCCAGTCAAGCATTTGTTTGTGCAGCGATTCACCAAACGAATGTCGACCTTC
>JANQGL010000071.1 GCA_028277325.1 Magnetospira sp. | reverse complement strand
GTCGGCCCGGCGCCCCAGTCAAGCATTTGTTTGTGCAGCGATTCACCAAACGAATGTCGACCTTCGCCCGAATCTTTCGTTTGGATCGCTGCACTAGGGTCCCGGTATGAGATTTATTCTAATTATAATTGTGGCGACGCTGGTCCCCTGGACCTCGACCGCGGCCGACCTCGCCGGGCGGGTCACGCGGACCAAGGGCTCCGCCACGGCGCTGGCCGAGGGCGGCGAGCGCAGGCTGGCGCCCGGCCAGTACGTGTTCACCGGAGACGTCCTGTCGACCGGCCCGGAGGCCCGCCTGGAGGTGCGCCTGCGCGACGATTCGGTGCTGACCCTGGGCGAGAAGAGCCGGCTCGCGGTCGGCGACCTGGACTTGCCCGACGCCGGGAATCGCGGCGCGCTCGTTCTCGACGTGATCGGCGGCATCTTCTCGGCCGCCAGCGGCATCATCGCGCGCCGCGGCGGAACCATGGACGTGCGGACGCCGGTCGCCACCATCGGCATCCGCGGCACCACGGCCTGGGGCGGCCCGATCGACGGCGTCTATCAGTTCGCCCTGCTGGACGGCCGCCGGATCGACATCGCCAATGACGCCGGGCGGGTTTCCATCACCACGCCCGGGCACGGCACCACGGTCCCCGGACCCGACGTGGCGCCGACGCCGCCGACCGCCTGGCGGCAGCCGAAGCTGGACCTCGCCCGCGACAGCGTCGCGTTCGATCGGCCGTAACGCGGCGACAGGCAAACACGGGGAATCCGGCCTGCGCGAATCCGGCTTGTCGGCCGCCCCCGGTTGAGGCAATCTACGCGCCCGCGCGGACGGGGGTTCGCGGGCACGACGCCCGAAGGCGTTTGACGACGCGGTCACGAAACGGGATTGCTGCGGCGCAGCGTGCCGCCGTCAAGAAACTTGGCAGGGTCCCCCCGCCCTGCTAGAAGGTCCCCGCTTTCGAGGGAGTGTGTTGATGAGCGTTGCTGGATACCCGGCTCCGCAGGGTCTCTACGACCCTGCTCACGAGCATGACGCTTGCGGCGTGGGATTTATTTGCCACGTCAAGAACGAGAAAAGCCACCAGGTGATCGTGCAGGGTCTGGAGATCCTGGAGAACCTGACCCATCGCGGCGCGGTCGGCGCCGACCCGCGGGCCGGCGACGGCGCCGGACTCCTGATCCAGATCCCGGATGCCTTCCTGCGCGACTCCTGCGCGGCGCTGGGGATCGACCTGCCGGAAGCCGGCCGTTACGGCGTCGGCATGCTGTTCCTGCCGACCGACGACGAGGCGCGCCGAATCTGCGAGGCGCACCTGGAGAAGGTGGTCGCCGAACAGGGACAGGTCGTGCTCGGCTGGCGCGACGTGCCGACCGACAATGCCAGCCTCGGCGAAACCGTTCTGCCGACCGAACCCGCCATCCGCCAGGTGTTCGTCGGACGCGGCGCCCGGGTGGCGGACCAGGACGCCTTCGAGCGGCAGCTGTTCGTCATCCACAAGCGGGTCCAGCGCGAATGCCGGGCCCTGGGCGGCGGCGGGGCGGACATGTTCTATGTCGCCTCGATGTCGTCGCGCACCCTGGTCTACAAGGGCATGCTGCTGGCCGATCAGGTGGGGCAGTACTTCGCCGACCTGCGCGACGAGCGTCTGGTCTCGGCCATGGCCCTCGTCCACCAGCGGTTCTCCACCAACACCTTCCCGAGCTGGGAGCTGGCGCAGCCGTTCCGGATGGTCTGCCACAACGGCGAGATCAACACCCTGCGCGGCAACATCAACTGGATGAACGCCCGGCGCAACGCCGCCAAGTCGGACCTGCTGGGCGACGACCTGGACAGGATCTGGCCGGTGATCGCCGAGGGGCAGTCGGACTCCGCCTGCTTCGACAACGCGCTCGAACTGCTGGTGCGGGGCGGCTACAGCCTCGCCCACGCGATGATGCTGATGATCCCCGAGGCCTGGCACGACAACCCGTTCATGGGCCCGAACCGCAAGGCGTTCTACGAGTACAACGCGGCCCTGATGGAGCCCTGGGACGGCCCGGCCGCCATGTGCTTCACCGACGGCCGGCAGATCGGCGCCACCCTGGACCGCAACGGCCTGCGTCCGGCCCGCTACCTGGTCACCGACGACGATTTCGTGGTGATGGGCTCGGAAATGGGCGTGCTGCCGATTCCGGAAAACAGGATCGTCCGCAAGTGGCGCCTGCAGCCGGGCAAGATGCTGCTGATCGATCTCGAGGCCGGGCGCATCATCGACAACGACGAGTTGAAGCGCGAACTGGCGCGCAGCCACCCCTACCGCCGCTGGCTGGCCGAGACCCAGATCATGCTGGAGCACCAGCCCCGCCAGGTGGCCGCCATGGCGCCCGACACCGACGTCCTCAGGCGGCGCCAGAAGGCGTTCGGCTACAGCCAGGAAGACCTGAAATTCTTCCTCAAGCCGATGGCGGTCAGCGGCCAGGACCCGGTGGGATCGATGGGCGCCACCGCGGCGCTGGCGGTGCTGTCGGAGAAGCCGCGCCTGCTGTTCGACTACTTCAAGCAGAAGTTCGCCCAGGTCACCAACCCGCCGATCGACCCGATCCGCGAGGAACTGGTGATGTCCCTGGTGTCGCTGATCGGCCCGCGGCCGAACCTGCTCGACCTGGACACCGGCGGCTCGCACATGCGCCTGGAGGTGCGGCAGCCGATCCTTACCAACGAGGACCTGGAGAGGATCCGCCGCATCGACGACTACCTGGGCAACGCCTTCCGGACCTGCACCCTCGACATCTGCTTCCCGGCCGAGCAGGGCGAGGCCGGCCTCGGCCCGGCGCTGAAGGCGCTGTGCGACCGCGCCGAGCGGGCGATCCGCGAACGCGGCTACAACATCCTGGTGCTGTCCGACCGCGCCGCCGACGCCGACCACATCCCGCTGCCGTCGCTCCTCGCCACGGCGGCGGTGCACCACCACCTGGTGCGGACCGGCCTGCGGACCGAGACCGGCCTGGTGATCGAGACCGGAGAGGCCCGGGAGGTGCACCACTTCTGCGTCCTGGCCGGCTACGGCGCCGAGGCGGTCAACCCCTATCTGGCCCTCGACACCCTGGCCGACCTGCGCGCCATCCTGCCCGAGGACCTGCCGCTGGAGGAGGTCCACGCCCGCTACATCAATGCGGTCGACAAGGGAATCCTGAAGGTGATGTCGAAGATGGGCATCTCCACCTACCAGTCCTACTGCGGGGCGCAGATTTTCGACGCGGTGGGTCTGGCCAGCGATTTCGTCGACCGGTACTTCCATGGCACCGACACCCGGGTGGAGGGCATCGGGCTGGCCGAGGTGGCGGCCGAGACGGTGCGCCGCCATCGGGTGGCCCACCTGTCCGGCGATCAGGAGGACCTGGAGCCGGGCGGCCACCTGGCGTTCCGCCTGAAGGGCGAGGAGCACGTCTGGACCCCGGAGACCATCGCCGACCTGCAGCACGCGGTGCGCACCGGCGACGCGGCGCGCTACCGCAGGTTCGCCGACCGCCTGAACGACCAGTCGCGGCGCCTGCTGACCCTGCGCGGCCTGTTCGAGATCAAGCCCGCGCCGACCCCGGTGCCGATCGAGGAGGTCGAACCGGCGGACAGCATCGTCAGGCGGTTCGCCACCGGCGCCATGTCGTTCGGGTCGATTTCCTACGAGGCGCACAGCACCCTGGCGGTGGCGATGAACCGGATCGGCGGCAAGTCGAACTCGGGCGAGGGCGGCGAGGAGCCGGAGCGCTTCGTGCCGGAGCCGAACGGCGACCTCAAGCGCTCGGCGATCAAGCAGGTGGCCTCGGGCCGCTTCGGGGTGACCACCGAATACCTGGTCAACGCCGACGACATCCAGATCAAGATGGCGCAGGGCGCCAAGCCCGGCGAGGGCGGCCAGCTGCCCGGCCACAAGGTCAACCGGACCATCGCCCGGGTGCGCCACTCGACCCCCGGGGTGGGCCTGATCTCGCCGCCGCCGCACCACGACATCTATTCGATCGAGGACCTGGCGCAGCTCATCTATGATCTCAAGAACGTCAACCCGAAGGCGCGGATCTCGGTCAAGCTGGTGTCCGAGGTGGGGGTCGGCACGGTGGCCGCCGGCGTCTCCAAGGCGCATGCCGACCACGTGACCATTTCCGGGTTCGACGGCGGCACCGGCGCCAGCCCGCTGACCTCCATCAAGCACGCCGGCGGTCCGTGGGAGATCGGCCTCGCCGAGACCCATCAGACCCTGGTGCTGAACCGCCTGCGGGGGCGCATCGCGGTGCAGGTGGACGGCGGCATGCGGACCGGCCGCGACGTGGTGATCGGCGCCCTGCTGGGGGCCGACGAGTTCGGCTTCGCCACCTCGGCGCTGATCTCCGAAGGCTGCATCATGATGCGCAAGTGCCACCTGAACACCTGCCCGGTCGGCGTCGCCACCCAGGACCCGGAGCTGCGCAAGAAGTTCCTCGGCAAGCCCGAGCACGTGATCGGCTACTTCATGTTCGTGGCCGAGGAGGCGCGCACGTACATGGCCCGCATGGGGTTCCGCACCTTCGACGAGATGATCGGCCGCTCCGACATGCTGGACATGCGGCGGGCGACCGACCACTGGAAGGCCAAGGGGCTCGACTACGGCCGCGTGCTGGCCAAGCCGGAGGCCGGGCCCGAGGTGGCGGTCTTCAACTGCGAGCGCCAGGACCACGGCCTGGAGCGGCAACTCGACAACAGGCTGATCGAACAGGCGGCGCCGGCCCTGGAGCGCGGCGAGGCGGTGCGCATCGAGACGCCGGTCCGCAACACCGACCGCACGGTGGGCGCCATGCTGTCGGGCCGGGTGGCCGAGACCTACGGCCACAAGGGCCTGCCGGAGGACACCATCCACGTCAAGCTGACCGGCACCGCCGGCCAGAGCTTCGGCGCCTGGGCGGCGTCCGGCGTGACCCTGGAACTGGTCGGCGAGGCCAACGACTACGTGGGCAAGGGCCTGTCCGGCGGACGCCTGGTGATCTACCCGGCGGCCGACTGCCCGATCGTCCCGGAGGACAACATCATCGTCGGCAACACGGTGCTCTACGGCGCGATTTCCGGCGAGTGCTACTTCCGGGGCGTCGGCGGCGAGCGGTTCGCGGTCCGCAACTCGGGCGCCATCGCGGTGGTCGAGGGGACCGGCGATCACGGCTGCGAATACATGACCGGCGGCATCGTGGTGGGGCTCGGCCCGGCCGGGCGCAACTTCGCGGCCGGCATGTCCGGCGCCATCGCCTATGTGCTGGACGAGGCCGGCGACTTCGAGCGCCGCTGCAACCTGGCGATGGTCGAGCTGGAGCCGGTGGTCTCGGAGGCCGAGGCCTACGAGACGCTGGACCACCAGGGCTACGATCCGGAAACCCATGGCCGCATCGACGTGATGGCCGACATGACCCGGCACGACGCCAAGCGGCTGCACGGCCTGATCGAGGCGCACCTGCACTACACCAACAGCGACCGGGCGCGCGCGATCCTGGAAGACTGGGACGCCACGCTGCCCAAGTTCCGCAAGGTCATGCCGGTCGAGTATCGGCGCGCCCTGCAGGAAATGCAGATCGCGCGGAGCGCCGAGCTTGGCAAACCGAGCCGCGCCTTGCACGGAAGGAAGTAGGATGATGGGCAAGCCCACCGGTTTCTTGGAAATCCAGCGTCAGGCCCCGGGCCACGCGCCGGTCCACCAGCGCATCCGCCACTACCGGGAGTTCATGATCCAGCTCGCGGAGAACGAGGTGGGTCGGCAGGGTGCCCGGTGCATGGACTGCGGCATCCCGTTCTGCCACGGCGGCTGTCCGGTCGACAACCTGATCCCCGACTGGAACCACTCGGTGTTCCGCGGACGCTGGGACGAGGCCGTCCGGAGCCTGCACGCGACCAACAATTTCCCGGAGTTCACCGGCCGCGTGTGCCCGGCGCCCTGCGAGGCGTCGTGCACGCTGAACCTCACCGACGAGGCGGTGACCATCAAGAACATCGAGCTGAGCATCGTCGAGAAGGCCTGGCAGTCGGGCTGGGTGCGGCCGCAGATCGCCAGCCGGCGGACCGGGCGTCGGATCGCCGTGGTCGGCTCCGGCCCGGCCGGCCTGGCCGCCGCGCAGCAACTGGCGCGGGCCGGCCACAAGGTGGTCGTCTATGAAAAGGCGCAACGGATCGGCGGCCTGCTGCGCTACGGGATTCCCGATTTCAAGCTGGAGAAATGGGTGATCGACCGCCGCATGGCGCAGATGCAGGGCGAGGGGGTGGAGTTCCGCACCGGCGCCCACGTCGGCGTCAACCTGCCGACCGCGGAGCTGATCGAAGGCTACGACGCCGTGGTCCTGGCCTGCGGATCGGAGGCGCCGCGCGACCTGGAGGTGCCGGGCCGCGAGCTCGACGGCATCCATTTCGCCATGGACTTCCTGATCCAGCAGAACAAGCGGGTGGCCGACGAGCCGTTTCCCGAGGACGAGGAGATCACGGCGCGCGACAGGCACGTGGTGGTGATCGGCGGCGGCGACACCGGCTCGGACTGCGTCGGCACCTCGATCCGCCAGGGCGCCGAGCGGGTCACCCAGATCGAGATCATGCCGCGTCCGCCGGCCGAGGAGAACAAGCCGGTGGTCTGGCCCCTGTGGCCGCTCAAGCTGCGCACCTCGACCTCGCACGAGGAAGGCTGCGAGCGGATGTGGAGCGTCAAGACCACCGGCTTCGTCGGCGACGACGGCCGGCTGCGCCACCTCGACTGCGTGCGGGTCGACGACCGGATGCAGGAGGTGCGCGGCACCGAGTTCTCGATCAGGGCCGACCTGGTGCTGCTGGCCATGGGCTTCGTGCATCCGGTGCACGAGGGCCCGGTCGCCGACCTGGGCCTGGAGCTCGACCCGCGCGGCAACGTGAAGGCCGACGACGACCGCTTCCAGACCTCGAACCCGAAGGTCTTCGCCTGCGGCGACGCGCGGCGCGGCCAGTCGCTGGTCGTCTGGGCGA
>JANQGL010000039.1 GCA_028277325.1 Magnetospira sp. | reverse complement strand
AGGCCGATCACCTCGGACTGCGGGAGAACTCCAACCGCCAGACCGGCACCGTCTACGTGCGTTCGGTGGGCACCAACCAGAACGGCCAGACGGTCCTCGACTACGTGCGCTGGGTGATGGTGCGCAAGCGCGACCCGGAGTCCCCGGCCCCCGACCCGGTGGTCCCGGACCTGGCCGAGCGGGTGGCCGACGCCGACCTGGTCGCGCCCGAGGGACTCGACTTCGCGCGTTACGACGCGGCGCTGGCCGGCAGCCCGCATTTCTGGGACGACTACGACGCCGGCGAGAAGATCGACCACGTGGACGCGATGACGGTGGAGGAGGCCGACCACATGACGGCGACCCGCCTCTACCAGAACACCGCCAAGGTGCATTTCAACCAGCACACCGAAAAGGACGGCCGGTTCGGGCGCCGCATCGTCTACGGCGGCCACATCATCAGCCTGGCCCGCTCGTTCTCGTTCAACGGACTCGGCAACGCGTTCCGGGTGGCGGCCATCAACGGCGGCCGCCACGTGGCGCCCACCTTCGCCGGCGACACCGTCTACGCCTGGAGCGAGGTGCGGGAGAAGATCGCCCTGCCGGGGCGCGGCGACGTCGGCGCCCTGCGCCTGCGCACGGTGGCCGCCAAGGACCGCGCCTGCGCCGACGCTCCCTACAAGGACGCCGAGGGCAAGTACGATCCGGCGGTGCTGCTCGATTTCGACTACACGGTGCTGATGCCCCGCCGCGCCTGAGAGTCTGAATCGAAATGCATCAAGTGATTTCAATACGTTGCGGACCATGGTTGCCAGTCATTCCCGCGAAGGCGGGAATCCGGACGCTGCGGGTTGCATGGACTCCCGCCGTCGCGGGAGTGACGGCGGGGGTGTTGCTGACGCGCCGTAACCATTTGATTTTCAACAATTCATTGTCGTTCAGGCTCTGAGACCCCGACGGAAAGGCCGCGCCATGAGCTTCACCCAGGTTCCCGTCCGTCCGGCCCGCCTGACCCGCAGCCTGCTCGCGGTGCCGGGATCGAATCCCAAGTTCATCGACAAGGCGCCGGCCAGCCGGGCCGACGCCCTGTTCTTCGACCTGGAGGATTCAGTGGCCCTCGACCAGAAGGACGCGGCGCGCCGCAACGTGATCGCCGCCCTCAACGACCTGGACCTGGGCGACAAGACGGTGTCGGTGCGCCTCAACGGCCTGGACACCCCCTACATGTACCGCGACCTGATCGAGGTGACGGAACAGGCCGGGCGGCGCCTGGACGCGGTGCTGATCCCCAAGGTGGGCACGGCGGCCGACGTCTATGCGGTCGACATGCTGCTGACCCAGATCGAGACCGCGAAAGGCTATTCGAAGCGGATCGGCATCGATCTGTTGATCGAGACGCCGCTCGGCCTGCGCAACATCGACGCCATCGCGGCGGCCAGCCGGCGCAACGAATCGATCCTGTTCGGCTCGGCCGACTTCGCGGCGGCCAGCGGCGCCCGCAGCGCCGGCATCGGCGCCCCGCACCCGGACTATCACCTGCTGACCGATCCCGACCCGGAGACCGGCGCCCGCGCCGTCCACTGGGGCGACATGTGGCATTTCGCCCTGGCGACCATCGTCGCCGCGGCGCGCGCCCACGGCCTGCGGCCCATCGACGGGCCGTTCGCCGACATCAAGGACCCGGACGGCTGGACCGCCTCGGCCCGGCGCGCCCGGACGCTCGGGTTCGAGGGCAAGATGGTGATCCACCCGAGCCAGGTGGATCTTGCCAACGACCTGTTCAAGCCGTCCGACGACGACGTCGCCCAGGCCCGGCGGGTGCTCGACGCGATGGCGGCGGCGGCCCGCGACGGCGCCGGCGCGGTGGCCCTGGACGGCAAGATGATCGACATCGCCTCGATTCGCCAGGCCGAGGCGACGGTAACCAAGGCGGACCTGCTGGCCCGCCGCGACAACGCTGCGACGGAAAGGTGACCCCATGAGCAAGCTGCCCCGCAAGTTCTTCGAGCCCCTGGCCATCGGCGCCCCGGCCCCGTTCCGCGAGCCGCCGGTGGCGCTCGAGCGGATGATCCACTTCTTCCCGCCGCAGGTGGAGAAGATGCGGGCCAAGGTGCCCGACATGGCGAAGCAGGTCGACGTCCTGCTCGGCAACCTGGAGGACGCCATCCCGATCGACGCCAAGGAGGCGGCGCGGGCCGGCTTCATCGAGGTGGCGCGCAACGTGGACTTCGGGGCGACCGGCCTGTGGACCCGGGTCAACTGCCTCAACAGCCCGTGGTTCCTGGACGACGTGACGGAGATCGTGGCGGCGGTCGGCGACAGGCTGGACGTGTTGATGCTGCCCAAGGTGGAGGGCCCCTGGGACATCCACTACACGGATCAGCTCCTGGCGCAGCTGGAGGCCAAGCACGGGGTCACCAAGCCGATCATGATCCACGCCATCCTGGAGACCGCGCTCGGGGTCGAGAACGTCTCGGAGATCGCGGCGGCCAGCCCGCGCATGCACGGCATGAGCCTGGGTCCGGCCGACCTCGCGGCGTCGCGCCGCATGAAGACGACGCGGGTCGGCGGCGGGCACCCGTTCTACGGGGTGCTGGAGGACACCAGGGAGGACGGCGCGGCGCGCACCCTGTTCCAGCAGGACCTGTGGCACTACACCGTGGCCCGCATGGTCGACGCCTGCGTGGCCAACGACCTCAAGGCGTTCTACGGCCCGTTCGGCGATTTCGCCGACGACGCGGCCTGCGAGGCGCAGTTCCGCAACGCCTTCCTGTTGGGCTGCGTCGGCGCCTGGTCGCTGCACCCGAAGCAGATTGCGACCGCCAAGAAGGTGTTCAGCCCCGACGTGAACGAGGTCAGGTTCGCCCTGCGCATCCTGGAGGCGATGCCGGACGGCAGCGGCGCGGTGATGATCGACGGCAAGATGCAGGACGACGCCACCTGGAAACAGGCCAAGGTGATGGTCGACCTGGCCCGCCTGGTCGCCGCCAAGGACCCGGAGATGGCCGCCGCCTACGGGCTCTGAAGGGCTGCCGGACCCTCGGAAGAATGCCCGGTGTCGCCGACTCGCTCCCGCGGCAGGGGCGAGGGACATGCCGGGCATATTCGAGGACGCGTGACGCCGCCTCGCGGCCCTTGCGTCCGATCCCTCCGGGACGGGTCGCCTTTTCCCGCCACGACGCCATCCGAATTGTCAGCAGGTCCTGACCCAAGGCCGGATCGGGGTATGCGGCAAGCGCGTAGACAAGGTCGCGAGTCGTCGAAAAAAGGAAAGAAAAAATTTACCCCCCGGTCACCGGCCGGTCATCGCCCCCTGGTATCCAGGAACCCGCTCGACAGGGGAGGCGCGGCATGTCCACGGCGATCGAGATTCGCGGACTGAGCAAAACCTTCAACAACCGGTTTCAGGCTTTGCGGGGCATCGAGCTGAGCGTGGCCGAGGGGGAGATGGTGGCCCTGATCGGCGCCTCGGGGTCCGGCAAGTCGACCCTCATCCGGCACATCGCCGGCTTGCTGGAATCCGACAAGGGACCCTGCTGCATCAACGTCCTGGGCCGCCCCATGCAGGCCGAGGGGCGGATTTCCGACAACGTGCGGGTGCTGCGCCGCGACGTTGGGGTGGTGTTCCAGCAGTTTAACCTGGTCGGCCGCCTGTCGGTGCTGACCAACGTGCTGGTCGGGTTGCTGGGGCGCATTCCGGGCTGGCGCGGCATCCTGGGGCGGTACAGCCGGTCCGAGAAGCTGATCGCCATGCGGGCCCTGCGCCGGGTCGGCATCGAGGAGGCGGCGCTGCGCCGCGCCGCGACCCTGTCGGGCGGCCAGCAGCAGCGGGCGGCGATCGCCCGCGCCCTGGTCCAGGGGGCGCGGGTGCTGTTGGCCGACGAGCCCATCGCGTCGCTCGACCCGGCCTCGGCGAAACGGGTGATGGAGACCCTGACCACCATCAACCGCGAGGACGGGATCACCGTGATGGTGTCGCTGCACCAGGTCGAGTACGCCCGCCGCTACTGCCCGCGCACCATCGCCATGCGGGCCGGCGAGATCGTCTTCGACGGCCCCAGCGCCGCCCTGTCGCTCGACTTCCTGCGCGACATCTACGGCGCCGCCAGCGAGGAACTGGTGCTGCCCGACGCCGGCGACGGCGAGATCATGATCGACGCCGATCCGCTGTCGGGACCCGGGCTGCGGGCCGCCGCCGTGCCGGCCTGAGCCGACGCTTCCCCCATCCTCCCCCGCCTTCCATTCTTCAGTGTGCAAGGAGACATTCAAGATGAAATCTTTGGTGAAGGTTCTGGCCATCGTCGCCGTGGCGACGACCATTGCCGTCTCGGCCGTGGCCTCCGAGACCAGGACCCTGGTGATGGGCATCCTGGCCACCGAGTCCACCGAGAACCTGATGAAGCGCTGGGGCGGCATCATCGAGGCGATGCGCGCCCAGACCGGCCTCGACGTGAAGCCCTACTTCGCGTCCGACTACGCCGGCATCATCGAGGGCATGCGGTTCGACAAGGTCGACGTGGTGGTCTACGGCAACAAGTCGGCCATGGAGGCGGTCGAGCGGGCCGGCGCCGAGGTGTTCGCGCAGGAGGTCGAGCTGGACGGATCGCCGGGCTACTACTCGATCCTGGTCACCCACAAGTCCAACACCCACCTCAACTCGCTGGCCGACGTCCTGAAGTGCGACGGCACCCTGAACTTCGGCATCGGCGACCCGAACTCGACCTCCGGCTTCCTGGTGCCGACCACCTTCATCTTCGCGGCCAACAAGGTTCTGCCGCAGGACTGCTTCAAGACGGTGCGCAACGCCAGCCACGAGACCAACCTGATGTCGGCCGCCACCCGGCAGGTCGACGCGGCGACCGCCAACAACATCGCGCTGTACAGCCGGCTGCGCCGCAACGCCCCGGAGATGGCCGACCAACTCAAGGAAATCTGGCGCTCGCCGCTGATCGCCTCGGATCCGGTGGCGTGGCGCAAGAACCTGCCGGACGACGTCAAGATGAAGGTCTACCAGTTCTTCATGGGCTACGGCCGCCTCGGCACCCCGGACGAGGTCAAGAAGGCCCGCGCGGTCCTCGCCAAGGCCGACATGCGCCCGTTCATGCCGTCGTCGAACGCCCAGCTCTATCCGTTCTATCAGATGGAGGCGACCAAGCGGATCCAGCAGGTCGAGGCCGACGACGTGCTGACCGACGCCGAGAAGCAGGCCCGCACGGCCGAGCTCTACGCGCGTCTCGAGGAGTACCGCAAGCTGGCCGAGGACGTGCCGCAGATGTAGGCGCCCCCGGCGCCCGCCACCGGGTGGCGGCGGTGACCGCCACCCGCCTGTTTCGACCTTCCCGGATACCGGAGACCCGACATGGACCGCACCGCCGACCTGACCGTCGACAGCGTGGAAATCCCGCGCGAGGACCTGGGGCGGCGCCTCTACCGCTGGGCCATCTGGGCGACCGTGGCGCTGTTGCTGGCCTGGGGGTTCGGGCCGGCCGAGGTGTACCGGGTGACCGGCCTGTTCACCGATTTCGCCAACATGGGGACCTACGCCGCCGGGTTCCTCGAACCCGACTTCCTGCATTGGCGGGACTACGTGCGGGAGATGCTGCTGACCGTGCAGATCGCCTTCTGGGGCACCTTCCTGGCGGTGGTCTTCGGCATTCCCTTCGCGCTGCTCAGTTCCGGCAACATCGTGCCGCAATGGGTGGTGCAGCCGACGCGGCGCCTGATGGACGCCTTCCGGGCGATCAACGAGATGGTGTTCGCGGTGCTGTTCGTGGTCGCCGTCGGCCTCGGACCGTTCGCCGGCGTGATGGCCCTGTTCGTGCACAACGTGGGCGTCGTCGCCAAGCTGTTCTCGGAGGCCGTGGAGGCGATCGATCCGCGCCCCGTGGAGGGGATCCGGGCGACCGGCGCCGGACGCCTGCACGAGATCGTCTACGGGGTGGTGCCGCAGGTGATCCCGCTGTGGATCTCGTTCACCCTGTATCGCCTGGAGACCAACGTGCGCTCGGCGACCGTGCTCGGTTTCGTGGGCGCCGGCGGGATCGGCTTCGTGCTGTTCGAGTCCATTCGCGCTTTTCAGTACTCCCAGACCTCGGCCGTGCTCCTGGTGGTCATCGTCACCGTGAGCATCGTCGACATCCTGTCGCAGCGGCTGCGCCGGATGGTCATCTGAGATGGCGTTGAGCATCGCCAACGGCCGCGTGCTGCGACCCGACGGCCGTATCGACAAGACCTCCCTGCGCATCGTCGGCGGCCGCATCGACGGCGAGGGGCTGGCCGACCGCACCCTGGACGCGGCCGGGGGGCTGGTCCTGCCGGGGATCGTCGATCTGCACGGCGACGGGTTCGAACGCCAGCTGCAGCCGCGCCCGGACGTCGAGATCCCGGCCGACATGGCGTTGCTCGACACCGACCGCCAAATGATCGCCAGCGGCATCACCACCGCCTACCACGGGGTCACCTACTCCTGGGAACCGGGGCTGCGCGGCCGCGACAAGGTGATCGAGATCATGGACGCGGTGGCCCGGCTGCGCGAGCGGCTGCTGTGCGACACCCGGATCCACCTGCGCTGGGAGACCTACAATCTCGACGCGGTGGACGAGATCGCCGACTGGCTGTCGCGCCGCCGCATCGACCTGCTGGCCTTCAACGACCACATGGACCATATCCGGCGCAAGCTGGACCGGCCGCAGAGCCTGACCACCTACCTGAAGCGCACCGGGCTCGCCCCGGAGGCGTTCCGCGAGTTGGTCCTGGGACTCGGCGGCCGCGCCGGCGAGGTGCCGGCGGCGATCGCGCGGCTGGCCAAGGTGGCCCGCGCGCAGGGCGTGACGATGGCCTCGCACGACGACGAGGATCCGCGGATGCGCGAGCGGTTCGACGCGCTGGGGTGTCGCCTGTGCGAATTCCCGGTCGACCGCGAAACCGCCGAGTTCAGCCTCCGGCGCGGCGACCCGGTGATCCTCGGCGCCCCCAACGTGGTGCGCGG
>JANQGL010000317.1 GCA_028277325.1 Magnetospira sp. | reverse complement strand
CCAGGCCCCGCCGCCCAGGGACTCGAAGCGTTTTCGACCGCCCGCCAGGTCGAGCGCCGGGGTGGCGCGCGTCCCGGTCACGCGCAGATGCAGGAGACTGCCGGCCGGCACCGCCATCGGGTCGCGGGGCGGCGCCGCCAGATGTCCCTCGGGCTGTCCGCTGTAGGCCGGCGGGCGGACCCAGATGTCCAGGTCCGGCGGCGCCGGCGCCGCCACGGGCGGCCATGCGGGAACCAGCGCGCGGGCCAGGCGCGGCCCGTAGTCACCCCACCCGGCCAGCAGGCCGATGAACAGGATCAGCAACGGGATCGTCCGCAACGCGTGGGGGTCGTGGCGCGCCATCCGGGGGCGCGGCGGTCCCGGCCGCAGGGTCGCCGCCACCCGCCGCGCGCCGGCCAGGTGGGCCGCCCACAGCCTGGCGCCGCGCCGGTCGAGCGGCGTCGCCGGCCGATCGATCAGCGCGTCCAGCGGCCGGTGGGCGACCCCGCCGTCGGCCTCCAGGCGGCGCGCCGCCTGGGCCCTGTCGACGCGCGGCCAGTGACGCAGCGCGAATCCGAGGGTGCCGGCCAGGGCGAGGGCGAACAGTCCGAGCAGGACCGCGTGCCACGCCGCCGGCAGGCGCGGCAGCAGGTCGGTGAAGGCGACGCCGAGGAACGCCGCGCCGATCCCCGCCAGGGGCCACAGGCGCGGCCACAGGCGCTCCCACAGAAGCGTCCGGCGAACCGCGGCGAGGCGCCGCGCCGGGATGTCGTCAGGCGCGATCATCCCCGTCCGGCCAGTCCGGAACGGATTCCAGGTCGAGCAGGTCGACGGCGGTCAGGCGACGCCGCGCCAGGTGCCACCGGTCGCCGCTCACCAGCACCTCCGGCACCAAGGGGCGGCTGTTGTAGGCGGAGGCCATCACCGCGCAGTAGGCGCCAGCGGTGCGGACCGCCAACAGCTCGCCCTCGGCCATCGGCGGCAGGTTGCGCTGCCGGGCCAGGGTGTCGCCGGTCTCGCAGACCGGCCCCACCACGTCGACCTCGATGTTGCCGACCCCGGGGGCCGGGCGCCGGCAGGGCAGGATGTGGTGATAGGCGTCGTAGAGCGACGGCCGCAGCAGGTCGTTCATCGCCGCGTCGACCACGTAGAAGGTGCGCACCGCGCCCTCCTTGCGATACAGCAGCCGGGCGACCAGGATGCCGGCGTTGCCGGCGATCATCCGCCCCGGCTCCAGGACCAGCCGGCAGCCGAGGTCGCCCAGCGCGTCGAGGACGGTTCGCGCGTAGGCCTCGGGGGCGGGCGACGGCAGGTCGTCGTAGGGAATGCCCAGGCCGCCGCCCACGTCCACGATGTCGATCCGGTGGCCGTCGGCGCGCAGCCGGAACACCATGTCGCGCATTTTCGCGAAGGCCTGGCGGAACGGCTCAAGGTCCAGAAGCTGCGAGCCGATGTGCACCGACATGCCGACCACCTTCAGCCCCGGCAGCGCCGCGGCGCGGGCGTAGATCTCGGGCGCCGCCGTCCATTCGATGCCGAACTTGTTCTCGCGCAGCCCGGTGGTGATCTTCCGGTGGACCTTGGCGTCGACGTCCGGGTTGATGCGGATCGCCACCGGCGCCTCCACCCCGCGCGCCGTCGCCACCTCCGACAGGGCGCGCAGCTCCGGTTCCGATTCCACGTTGAACTGGAGAATCCCGGCGTCCAGCGCCAGGCCCATTTCCTCGCGGGTCTTGCCGACCCCGGAGAACACCATCCGGGAGCCCGCGACGCCGGCCGCCAGGGCGCGCCGCAGCTCGCCGCCCGACACCAGCGCCGCGCCGGCCCCGCGCCGGGCCAGGGCGCGGATCACCGCGACGCTGGAATTGGCTTTCACCGCATAGGCGACCAGCGCGTCGTGGCCCTCGAACGCCGCCGCGAAGACGTCGTAGTGACGGCAAAGGGTGGCGCGGGAATAGCAGTAGAACGGGGTGCCGACCGCGTTGGCGATCTCGGAGACCGCCACGTCCTCGGCGAACAGGTGTCCGTCCCGATAGGCGAAGTGATCCATGGGCAGTCCTCTTGCAGCGCTCACTCGCTGGGGTGGGTGCGCGGATAGCGACTCCCTTCCGGATGCTTCGGCGCCCCTTTCTTGCCGCAGGCGGCGACCGCGAGGGCCGGCAAGGCACAGCCGAACAGGGCGAGCAGTCTTCGTCGGGTCATGGCGCGGTCTCCGTGGCGAGGAAGCGGGCGCGGGCCGCGGCGCAGGCCGCCCGGACGTTGTCCGGCGCGCTGCCGCCGAAACTGGTCCGGCTGGCCAGGGAGGCGTCCAGGCCGAGCACCGCGAGCGCCTCGGCGCCGATCTCCGGCGACACCGAGGCCAGGTCGTCGGGCGACAGGTCGGTCAATCCGACACCGCGCGCCTCGGCCAGCTTGACCAGGGCGCCGGTCACGTGGTGGGCGTCGCGGAACGGCATCCCGCGCGCCCGCACCAGCCAATCGGCCAGATCGGTCGCGGTCAGGAACCCGGCCCCGCAGGCGGCCCGCATGCGATCGGTGTCGAACCCCACCTCGGCCATCATGCCGGTCATCGCGGCGAGGCACAGGTCGAGGGTGTCGGCCGCCTCGAACACCGGCTCCTTGTCCTCCTGCATGTCCTTCGAATAGGCCAGCGGCAGGCCCTTCATGACGATCAGCAGGGCGTTCAGGTCGCCGATCACCCGCCCCGCCTTGGCGCGCACCAGCTCGGCGGCGTCCGGGTTGCGCTTCTGGGGCATGATCGAGGACCCGGTGGAGAAACTGTCGGGCAGCCTCACGAACCCGAACTGGACGCTCGCCCAGATCACCATCTCCTCGGCCAGCCGCGACAGGTGGACGGCGGCGATGCCGGCGGTGGCCAGGTAGTCGAGCGCGAAATCGCGGTCCGACACCGCGTCCAGGCTGTTCGCCATCGGGCGGTCGAACGCCAGTTCGGCGGCGGTCATCTCCCGGTCGATGGGGAACGAGGTGCCGGCCAGGGCGGCGGCGCCGAGCGGGCATTCGTTCAGCCGCGCCCGGGCGTCGCGGACCCGCGACCGGTCGCGGCCCAGCATCTCCACGTAGGCCAGCAGGTGATGGCCGAGACTGACCGGCTGCGCCGCCTGAAGGTGGGTGAATCCGGGCACCGCGTCGCCGGCGTGGCTGTCGGCGCGTTCGATCAGCACCGACTGCAGGGCGCGCAGGCCGGCGTCCAGGCGGTCCAGCGCGTCGCGCACCCACAGCCGGAAACCGGTCGCCACCTGGTCGTTGCGCGAGCGCGCGGTGTGCAGGCGGCCGGCCGCCTCGCCGATCAGGTCGCGGAGGCGCGATTCCACGTTCATGTGGATGTCCTCCAGGGACCTCTTGAACTCGAAGCGCCCGGTGTCGATTTCTTGCCGGATCGCCTCCAGACCGTCGAGAATGGCGTCGGCCGACTCCGAATCGATGATCCCGCGCGCCGCCAGCATCCGGCAATGGGCCATCGACGCGACGATGTCCTGGCCGGCCAGGCGCCTGTCGAAACCGATGGAGGCATTGATCCGTTCCATGATGTCGGAGGGGCCGCCGGCGAACCGGCCGCCCCAGATGCGGCTCGACGTCATCGCCCCGCCCCCGAACGCCAGCCCAACGCAGGAAACCGACTGACCATGCTTCGCAACTTCCTTTTCCGGACGATCCTTGCCGCCGCCCTGGCGGCGGGCCTGCCGACGGCCCGCGCGGCCGACGACGACGCGGACCGCCGACCGATCCCGACCGAGCCCCCGAAGCCGGTGACCGGACGCATGTTCCTCGACGCCGCCGGGTCCCAAACTAGCATCGCCGCGTTCCGCGGCAAAGTGGTGTTGTTGAACTTCTGGGCCACCTGGTGCGCGCCCTGTCTGGCCGAACTGCCGTCCCTGGATCGGCTGCAGGAACGGCTTGGCGACGAGGGGCTGGCGGTGGTCGCGGTGTCGGAGGACAAGGGCGCGGCGCTGGACAGGGCGCGCGCGCTGCTGGTCCGGCGCGGCCTGGACCATCTCCGGTTCTTCCACGACGACGGGTCGGCCCTGGTCCGTGACCTTGGCGTGCGCGGCCTGCCGGCCTCGGTGATCATTGATCGCGACGGCCGCGAAATGGCGCGCCTCGCGGGTGCGGCCGAATGGGACTCGCCATCCATGGTCACGTATTTTCGGACAATCCTCGCGCCGTGACGCGACGACCCGACATTGCTGTTGCGGTTTCCGCTGAGTTACGTAAAAAGAGCAGGGACCTCCAACCGATTCAAGCAAGGGTTCGGGCCGAGAAAGCCCGGCGGTCGGCGGTGTCGCCACGTGGCAAGGGAATCGACGCGCCTTCGGAGCGCCCATGAACGTCTATCTTTCGCGATCCGCCCTGTACGTCGCCGGCTTCTGGTGCCTGTGGCAGGTCTCGACCCTGTTCGAGTTCGCGCCGCACGTGAACGCGTTCTATCCGGCCCCGGGACTGACCGTGGCCTTCACGGCCGTGTTCGGCTGGCGCTACCTGCCGGTGGTGTTTGTCGGGGTGAGTCTCGGCAATCATCCCTGGCAGGTGGTCTGGGAGTTTTCCTGGTTCGACGTCTGCCAGGTTTCGCGCCAGTCCCTCGTTTACGGCGCCGCGGGACTCGCGTTGCGCGGCCTGGAACTGTGCGAGGTGCCGTTGCGCCGCACCAGCGACGTCACGCGGTTTCTCGGCGTCGGATTGGCCGCCGCCGCGTCGTCGGGAGGCTTGGCCGTGGCGACCTTCCTGGCGTTCGACAAATTTCCGCCGGAGGACGCGGCCGGCGTTTTCCTGTCGTTCCTGGTCGGCGACCTGTCGGGCGTCCTGATGGCGGCGCCGCTGCTCATGATCCTGTTCCACGCGATGGAGTCCGGGCACCAAAGGCGGCTGGCGCGAAACATGGCGCAGGCGCGCTACGCCGCCGTCCGGGCGGTGGTCCTGCCGGCCGTCATGTCGTCGCTCGGGTTCGGCATCGCGGGGCTCGGCGCGGCGGCGGGCAACTTCGGTTACGTGATCATGCTGCCGGTGGTTTGGATCGCCGCCCAGCAGGGCATTACCGGCGGCGTGCTGGCGGCGGTGATCGCCAACACCTCCGCCTTCGCCATCCTCCGGGCGCTCGACCTTCAGAACTACTCGGTGGTCGAGCAGAACTATTCGGTGGTCGAGCTGCAGGTGCTGTTCGCGGCGACGGCGGCGATCGGTCTGCTCATCGGCGGCGCGTTCGATGACCGCCGCTACGCCGAGCGCGTGGCCCGGCGCAGCGGCGAGGCCTTGAGCCGGATGGCCCGCGCCGGTTCCCTCGAGGCGATGGGGAGCGCCATCGCCCACGAGGTCAATCAGCCCCTGTCGGTGATTTTCATCGAGGCCCAACTGGCGGCCGATCGGATGCGTCAGGGCTCGGTCGACGACGAGATGACGCGCTCCATCAACAAGATCCAGACCCAGGCCGACCGTGCCAGCGCGATTATCACGCGGATGCGGGAGTCCAGCCGCGACGGCGGCGGCCTCGCCCTGAGCTCGATCAGCGTGAACGACGAGGTGCGCCGGCTGCTGCGGCTGATCGAGCCGGACATTCAACGTTCCGGGGCCGAGGTGGAAACGTTCCTGGCCCGCGACCTGCCGCCGGTCGACGCCGATCCGGTCCGCCTGCAGCAGGTTCTGGCCAACCTCGTCCTCAACGGCCTCGATACCGCCGAGGAGGCGATGGAGCCGGAGGTGCGCATCGAGACCAGAATGGCCGATCGGGAGCGGCTCGTCATCGTTGTCCGCGATAACGGAGCGGGCATTTCCCCGGAAGACCGCGAAATCATCTTCATGCCGTTCTACACCACCAAACCGCGCGGCGTCGGCATGGGCCTCGCGCTCTGCGCCTCCATCGTCGAGGGCCTGGGCGGACGCATCGAGGTCGCCGACGCGCCGGGCGGCGGGGCCGAGTTTCGGGTATTGCTTCCCATTGCCAATACGGACGCGCCATGAACGAACCGCTTGTTCTCCTGATCGATGACGATGACGCGTTTCGCGAATCCCTGTGCCGGCTTCTGGGCGCGGTCGGCTACCGGACCCGGGCCTATGCGAGCGCACGAGCGTTTCTCGAACGGCTGGACTCGGCCGAGCTCGGCTGTCTTCTGGTCGATCTGCGGATGCCGGACCTGGGCGGGCTGGAGCTTCAGGCCGCCCTGAAGGGGCGCGGATTCGCGCTGCCGATCGTGTTCGTCAGCGGCCACGGGGATATCCAGACCGCGGTGCGCGCCATCAAGCTCGGGGCCTTCGATTTCATCGAGAAACCGTTCCACAATGACGACCTCGTCGGCTGCGTGAAACGCGCCCTCGATCACCGGCGGGCCGAACTGGAAGCCACCCAGCATCAACGCGACGCGGCGGCCCTCTACGCGTCCCTGACCGAACGCGAGCGCGAGGTTTTCCATCACCTGGTCGATGGCAAGATGAACAAGGTGATCGCCCATGAGTTGTCGATCGCCGAGCGGACGGTGGAATTCCACCGCGCCAACATCATGCAGAAAATGCGCGCCAATTCCCTGGCCGACCTGATCCGATACGCGCGCGACCTCGCCTAACGCCCCGAATCCGACGTCCGCAGGAGTGTCCGGACGGGGGGCGGACGGAACACGGCGATCACGCGGCGACTCCGGGCAAGGCGCGGAAGTCCCCGACGGGGCCGAGGACCCCGTCGTCCAAAATCCCACCCCCCGAGGAGGACGCCCGCCGCGTCGCGTTTCGCGGACACCCGCCCCTGCCGCCCGATGGCCGCCCTTGCGCCGTGCGGGCGCCGCTCCCCCGTCCGTCGCGCTCCATCGAAAATTCATCGCAACGTCTCTTGAGTTTTCACAGTCATTTCGATATTTGTCGAAATGTGAGGAAGGACGAGGCCATTTTGGCCCTGACGGCGCTGGCCCAGGATGTCCGGCTGGACATCTTCCGGCTGCTGGTCGCCGAGGGCCGGGACGGGGTGTCGGCGGGCGAGATCGCGCGCCGGCTCCGGGTGATGCCGTCCACCCTGTCGCATCACCTGGCGCACCTGGAGCGGGGCGGCCTGGCGGTCTCGCGGCGGGTGCACCGGCAGGTGTTCTACGCGGTGGACGTGGCCGGGGTGCGGAGCCTGATCGGCTTTCTCACCGAGGACTGTTGCGGCGGCCGGCCCGACCTGTGCGGGATGGCCGGCCGCGGAACCTGCGAAACGGCGGAGCGACCGATGACCGACAAAGTGTTCAACGTACTGTTCCTGTGCACGGGCAATTCCTGCCGCAGCATCATGGCGGAGAGCATCCTCAACCGGCTGGGCCAGGGGCGATTCATGGCCTACAGCGCCGGCAGCAAGCCTTCCGGGAACGTCAATCCGCACGCCCTGGCGCTGCTGCGGCATCTCAACTATCCGACCGGGGATCTGCGGTCCAAGGACTGGACCGAGTTCACCGAGCCGGGCGCTCCGCAGATGGATTTCGTGTTCACGGTCTGTGACAACGCGGCCGGCGAGAGCTGTCCGGTCTGGCCGGGCCGGCCGATGTCCGCCCACTGGGGGGTGCCCGATCCGGCCGAGGCGACCGGCACCGAGGCCGAGATCGGCTACATCTTCCATGACGTCTACCGGATGCTCGAACGCCGTATCGACGTGTTCTGCAACCTGCCGATGGCGGCGGTGGACCGCCTGACCCTGCAGAAGCGCCTCGACGCCATCGGCGCGCGTCCGCAATGACGGCGCCGTTCGACCTGCCTCGGCGGCTCGCCGCCGAGGCGATCGGTACGGCGTTCCTCCTGGCCACCGTGGTCGGCTCCGGGATCATGGGCGAGACCCTGGCCGGCGGCAACGTGGCGATCGCGCTGCTCGGCAACACCGTCGCCACCGGCGCCATCCTGGTCGTGCTGATCCTGATCCTCGGCCCCGTCTCGGGAGCCCATTTCAACCCGGCGGTGACCCTGGGATTCGCGCTGCGGCGCGCGTTGCCGGCCGGCGAGGCGATGCTCTACGTGGCGGTCCAGGCGATCGGCGGGCTGGTCGGCGTGGCGGTGGCGCACGGGATGTTCGACCAGTCGCTGCTCCAGCTCTCGCAGCATGCCCGAACCGGCCCGGGGCAATGGACCGGGGAGTTCGTGGCCACCTTCGGGCTGCTGGCGTCGATCTACGGCTGCCTGCGGTTCCGGCCGGAGGCGGTGCCCTACGCGGTGGGCCTGTTCATCACCGCCGGCTACTGGTTCACCTCGTCGACCTCGTTCGCCAACCCGGCGGTGACCGCGGCGCGGGCGTTCACCGACACCTTCTCCGGCATCCTGCCGCTGCACGCACCCGGCTTCGTCGCCGCGCAGCTGGCCGGCGCGGTGGCGGCGACCCTGGCGTTCGGATGGCTGTTGCGGGACCGGGCGGCGCAAGGGGCTTGACAGGCGGCCGGCGGTGGCCAATTGGGAGGGCTGACCCCGATCCGAGGAGCCCGATCCGATGACCGCCACCCTG
The DNA here is from genome assembly GCA_028277325.1 of Magnetospira sp. Lineage (GTDB taxonomy): Bacteria > Pseudomonadota > Alphaproteobacteria > Rhodospirillales > Magnetospiraceae > JANQGL01. Next base: position 13,191 of record JANQGL010000317.1, on the reverse strand, counting down.
TGCGATCCCGAACCCGACGCCGTTCCCCTCGAACCGCTGCGCCCGACCGGTCTCGACGCCTGGCGGACCGCCCACCCGCAGCACGCCGCCTGGCTGGAGGCCACCGGATTCGCCGCCAAGACCGGCGAGACCTGCCTGCTGCCCGGCGCCTCGGGCGGCCTGGCGCGGGTCCTGGCGGGGCTCGGCGACGATCCCGACCCGGTCCATGGCGACCTGTGGGGCTGGGCCGGGATCGCCCAGGCGCTGCCCGGCGGCATCTATGCCCTGGAAACGGCGGCGGCGGTCGACCCGGCGCGGGTGGCGCTCGGCTGGGGCCTGGCCGACTACCGGTTCGGGCGGTTCCGGATCGTGACGCCGCCGACCGCGCGCCTGTGCTGGCCCGCCGGCTGCGACCGCGCGGCGGTGACCCGCGCCCTTGACGCGACGACCCTGGTCCGCGACCTGATCAACCGCCCGGCCGGCGATCTCGGTCCGGCCCGATTGGCCGAGGCGGCGGCCGGGCTGGCCGACTCCTTTGGTGCCGCGCTGCGGGTCGTCGTCGGCGACGACCTGCTGACCGAGGACTATCCGGCCATTCACGCGGTCGGCCGGGCGGCCGCCGAGGCGCCGCGCCTGATCGACCTGTCCTGGGGCGACCCCGGGGCGCCCCGCCTGACCCTGGTCGGCAAGGGGGTCTGCTTCGACACCGGCGGCCTCGGCCTGAAACCGGCCGAGTTCATGAAGACCATGAAAAAGGACATGGGCGGCGCCGCGCACGTGCTGGGCCTCGCCCGGATGATCATGGACGCCGGGTTGCCGGTGCGCCTGCGGGTGCTGATCCCGGCGGTGGAGAACAGCGTCGCCGGCAACGCCATCCGGCCGCTCGACGTGATCCGCACCCGGTCCGGCAAGACGGTGGAGATCGGCCACACCGACGCCGAGGGACGGGTGATCCTGGCCGACGCCCTGACCGAGGCCTGCCGCGAGTCGCCGGACCTGCTGATCGACTGCGCGACCCTGACCGGCGCCGCCCGGGTCGCCCTGGGCACCGACCTGCCGGCCCTGTTCAGCAACGACGACGCGGTGGCCGGCGCCCTGCTCGACGCCGCGGCGGCGGCCGCCGACCCGCTGTGGCGGCTGCCCCTGTGGCTGCCCTACCGGCGGCAGATCGAGGGCAAGACGGCCGATCTGACCAATGACGCCGAAAGCCGCCACGGCGGTGCCCTGACCGCCGCCCTGTTCCTGCGCGAATTCGTGACGCCGGAGGTTCCGTGGATCCATGTCGACATGATGGCCTGGAACACGACGTCCCGCCCCGGTCGTCCGGAAGGCGGCGAAGCGCAGGGAATGCGTGCGTTGTTTGGGATGCTCTCGGCTCGTTACGAGGCATGCTGAAATACGTTTCTTGTTGAAAATCAGACTTGCGGCGCCTTGCCTGACCGGGTAACAATTGCGACTTCGCAACGAATCGGAGGGCGGCGTGAGCGTCGAGCTGAACGAAATCCAGGCCCTTGACCTGTGGCGACGGGCCATGGTGACAAGCGTGAGCCGCGAGGCGCCGGATCTTTCGGCCCGACAAATGGCCGTTCTGTTGACCATCTACCTCACGTCGCCACCGCACACCGTGCGCGGCCTGGCGCAGATTCTCAACGTCTCCAAGCCGGCGATCACCCGCGCCATCGATCGTCTCAGCGAACTGGAACTGGTTCGCCGCAAGGTGGACGACAACGACCGGCGCAGCGTGCTGATGCAGCGCACCGTGAAGGGCTCGGTGTTCCTGCGCGAGTTCGGCGAGATCATTGTCAGCGCCGGTCGCCAGCTCGACGTCGAATAGGGCGGGCTCGATGCCGGATTGAAGCGGGTCTGATCTTAGGTTTCGCGCATATAATACTTTCATAATATGTTTTATCCGGACCATGTCATGGGCAATCCCACTTGCCCCGGCGGATGAATCGCGCTACCACACCCACGGATGGTTTTTTGCATTTCGGCAGGTCCAACGCGACCCGTCGGTAAGGCCGCATCGGTTTGCGGATTGTTCGATTTCACGGATCATCTAAGAGGGACAAAGGTCATGGCACGCAGCAAGATCGCGCTGGTCGGCGCGGGCAACATCGGGGGCACGCTGGCTCATCTGGTGGCATTGAAGGAACTGGGCGACGTGGTGATGTTCGACATCGCCGAAGGTCTGCCGCAGGGCAAGAGTCTCGACGTCGCACAGGCGACTCCGGTCGAGACGGTCAACGCGGCGCTCGCCGGCACCAACGACTACGCCGACCTGGCCGGCGCCGACGTGGTGATCGTCACCGCCGGGGTGCCGCGCAAGCCGGGCATGAGCCGCGACGACCTGATCGAGGTCAACGCCAAGGTGATGCAGCAGGTCGGGGAGGGCATCAAGGCCCATTGCCCGAACGCCTTCGTGATCTGCATCACCAACCCGCTGGACGCCATGGTGTGGGCCCTGCGCGAGGTCACCGGACAGCCGCATCACATGGTGGTCGGCATGGCCGGGGTCCTGGATTCGGCGCGTTTCCGTTATTTCCTGGCCGAGGAATTCGGGGTGTCGGTCGAGGACGTGACCGCCTTCGTGCTGGGCGGCCACGGCGACACCATGGTGCCGTTGCTGCGCTATTCTGCGGTGGCCGGCATTCCGGTGCCCGATCTGGTCGAGATGGGCTGGTCGACCCAGGAGAGGATGGACGCCATCGTCAAGCGCACGGCCGGCGGCGGGGCCGAGATCGTCGGCCTGCTGAAGACCGGCTCGGCGTTCTACGCCCCGGCCGCGGCCGGCATCCAGATGGCGGAATCCTATCTGCGCGACCAGAAGCGGGTGATGCCCTGCGCCACCTACCTCGAGGGGCAGTACGGGGTCGACGGCGTCTACGTGGGCGTGCCGGTGGTGATCGGCGCCGGCGGCGTCGAGCGGGTGGTGGAGATCGAGCTCAACGACGACGAGAAGGCCGCGTTCTCCAAATCGGTCGATGCCGTCAAGGGGCTGATCGAGATCACCCGCGGCCTGATGGGTTGAGGGGAGCCTCTGCGCGATGAACGTACATGAATACCAGGCCAAGCAACTGATCAAGAAGTATGGCGTGCCGGTGCTGGACGGCGGCGTGGTCTACACCCGCGACGAGGCGGAAACGGTCGCCAGGCAGCTCGGCGGCCCGGTGTGGGTGGTCAAGTCGCAAATCCACGCCGGCGGGCGCGGCAAGGGCAAGTTCAAGGAGGATCCGGACGGCAAGGGTGGCGTCCGGGTCTCCAGGTCGGTCGACGAGGTGGTCGAGAACGCCGAGGCGATGCTCGGCAAGACCCTGGTCACCCATCAGACCGGCCCCGACGGCAAGCAGGTCAAGCGGGTCTATATCGAATCCGGCTGCGACATCAAGCGCGAGCTCTACCTGTCGATGCTGATCGACCGGGCGACCAGCCGGGTCACCGTGATGGCGTCGACCGAGGGCGGCGTGAACATCGAGGACGTGGCGGCCGAGACGCCGGAGAAGATCATCACCGAGACGGTCGACCCGGCGCTCGGCCTGCAAGGCTATCAGGGCCGCAAGATCGGCTTCGCGCTCGACCTCGACGCCAAGCAGGTGGGGGCCTTCACCAGGATGCTGACGGCCCTCCACAAGGCCTTCGTCGAGCTCGACTGCTCGCTCCTGGAGATCAACCCGCTGGTGGTCACCGGGGACGGCGGGGTGCTGCCGCTCGACTGCAAGATGAACTTCGATTCCAACGCCATGTTCCGCCACAAGGACGTCGAGGAACTGCGCGACGAGGACGAGGAGGACCCGGCGGAGCTGGAGGCGACCCGGCACGGCCTCAACTACATCCGCCTCGACGGCGAGATCGGCTGCATGGTCAACGGGGCCGGCCTCGCCATGGCGACCATGGACATCATCAAGCTCTACGGGGGGGCTCCGGCCAACTTCCTGGACGTCGGCGGCGGCGCCACCAAGGAGCGGGTGACCGAGGCGTTCAAGATCATCCTGCGCGATCCGAAGGTGGAGGGCATCCTGGTCAATATCTTCGGCGGCATCATGCGCTGCGACGTGATCGCCGAGGGGGTGGTCGCGGCGGCCCGCGAGGTCAGCCTCAACGTGCCGCTGGTGGTCCGCCTCGAAGGCACCAACGTGGACCTGGGCAAGAAGATCCTCGCCGAGTCCGGCCTGCCCATCGTGTCGGCCGACAATCTCGCGGACGCCGCCGAGAAGGTGGTCAAGGCGGTGAAGGAGGCCGCGTGACATGGCAGTTCTGGTTGATTCCGATACCAAGGTCGTCTGTCAGGGCTTCACCGGAAGCCAGGGCACCTTCCACTCCGAACAGGCGATCGCCTACGGGACCCGCATGGTCGGCGGGGTGACGCCCGGCAAGGGCGGCACCACCCACCTGGACCTGCCGGTGTTCGACACCGTGGCCGACGCGGTCGACGCGACCGGGGCCGACGCCTCGGTGATCTACGTGCCGCCGCCGTTCGCGGCCGACGCCATCCTGGAGGCGGTCGACGCCGGGGTGTCGCTGGTGGTCTGCATCACCGAGGGCATTCCGGTGCAGGACATGGTGCGCGTGAAGAACGCCATGACCGGCAGGGCGGTCCGCCTGATCGGCCCCAACTGCCCCGGCATCATCACCCCCGACGCCTGCAAGGTCGGCATCATGCCGGGCCATATCCACCGGCGCGGCAAGATCGGCATCGTGTCGCGCTCCGGCACCCTGACCTACGAGGCGGTGGCGCAGACCACGGCGACCGGGCTCGGCCAGTCCACCTGCATCGGGATCGGCGGCGATCCGGTCAACGGCACCAACTTCATCGACTGCCTGTCCCTGTTCATCGAGGACGACGAGACCGAGGGCATCGTCATGATCGGCGAGATCGGCGGCTCGGCCGAGGAAGAGGCGGCGGAATTCTACCGGGCGTCCGGCTGCAGGAAACCGGTGGTCGGCTTCATCGCCGGGGTCACCGCGCCGCCGGGCAAGCGGATGGGCCACGCCGGGGCCATCATCTCGGGCGGCAAGGGCACCGCGCCGGCCAAGATCGCGGCCATGCGGGAGGCCGGAATCCACGTCGCGGACTCCCCGGCGGCGCTTGGTAGCACTATGTTAAGGGCGATGGGGGGCTGACGCCCCCTCCCCTTTCCGCCGTCACTTTCCAACGGAGGCGGTGGCCCTGGCCGGCCCGAGCCACCGACGTTCAGATGAGACCCACTCTGGATACCCTGCTCTCCGGTTCGAACGCCGTCTACATCGCCGAACTCTACGGCAGATACCTTTCCAATCCCCATGACGTGGACGCCGGCTGGGCCGGGTTCTTCTCCGAGCTGGAGGAGGACGGACGGGCGGTGCTCGACGAGCTGCGCGGCGCCACCTGGGCGCCGTCCGGGGCGGCGGTCATCGGGGCGCCCGGCGGCGTGGCGGCGGCCAAGCCGGCCGCGGCGGCCGGCCGCGCCGGGCCGTCGGTGGACGAGATCCGCAACGCGGCGCGCGACACCATCCGCGCCCTGATGATGATCCGCACCTACCGGGTGCGCGGCCACCTGATCGCCGACTTCGACCCGCTGGGCCTGGAAGGCAAGAGCTACCACCCGGAACTCGACTACAAGTACTACGGCTTCACCGAGGAGGACCTGGACCGGCCGATCTTCATCGACTACCAGCTCGGCCAGGAGACGGCGACCCTCAAGGAAATCCTCGCCATCCTCAAGGCGACCTACTGCGACACCATCGGCGTCGAGTTCATGCACATCATGGACCCCGACGAGAAGGCCTGGATCCGCCAGCACATCGAGGACCTGTCGAGCCGTCGCGGCTTCACCCATCTGGGGCGCCGCACCATCTACCAGCGGCTGGTCGAGGCCGAGGGGTTCGAGCGGTTCCTGGACAAGAAGTGGAAAGGCACCAAGCGGTTCGGCCTGGACGGCGGCGAATCGATGATCGCGGCCCTGGAGCAGATCGTCAAACGGGCCTCGCAGGCCGGCGTCAAGGAGGTGGTGTTCGGGATGCCGCACCGCGGCCGCCTCAACATGCTGGCCTCGGTGATGTGCAAACCCTATCGGGCGATCTTCGCCGAATTCCAGGGACTGGCCGCCAATCCCGAGGGGGTGCTCGGCTCGGGCGACGTGAAGTACCACCTCGGCGCCTCGGCCGACCGGGTGTTCGACGGCAACCGGGTGCACCTGTCGCTGGCCGCCAACCCGTCGCACCTGGAGGCGGTCAATCCGGTGGTGGTCGGCAAGGTGCGCTCCAAGCAGAAGCGGCGCGGCGACACCACCGGCGACCAGGTGATGGCGGTGCTGATGCACGGCGACGCCGCCTTCGCCGGCCAGGGCCTGGTCGCCGAAACCCTGGAGTTGAGCCAGCTCGAGGGCTACCGCACCGGCGGCACCATCCATTTCGTGGTCAACAACCAGATCGGCTTCACCACGGTGCCCTCGAAGAGCCGCTCGTCGCCCTACTGCTCGGACATCGCCAAGATGATCCAGGCGCCGATCTTCCACGTCAACGGCGACGACCCGGAGGCGGTGGTGCACGTGTCCCGCCTGGCCACCGAGTTCCGGCAGCGCTTCAAGCGCGACGTGGTGATCGACATGTTCTGCTACCGTCGGCACGGCCACAACGAGGGCGACGAGCCGATGTTCACCCAGCCGGTCATGTACCGCGCCATCGCCAAGCATCCGCGCACCCTGGAGGTCTACCGCGACGCCCTGATCCGCGACGGCGTGCTGTCGGTGCAGGAGGCGGAGACCATGGAGACCGAGTTCGAGGCCAAGCTGGAAACCGAGTTCGAATCGGCCGGCAGCTACCGGCCCAACAAGGCCGATTGGATGGAGGGCGTCTGGGAGGGCCTGGTGCGCCTGAGCGAGGACGAGGAACTGCGCGAGGACGACACGGCGGTGCCGATCGATCTTTTGCGGACCGTCGGCCATGCCCTCTCGCGCAAGCCCGACAACTTCAACCTGCACCCCAAGATCGCCCGCCAGCTCGACGCCAAGCGGCAGATGATCGACACCGGGCGGGGGATCGACTGGGCGACCGCCGAGGCGATGGCGTTCGGGACCCTGATGACCGAGGGCACCAACGTCCGGCTGTCGGGCCAGGATTCCGGGCGCGGCACCTTCTCGCACCGCCACTCGGTTTTGATCGATCAGGTCAACGAGGAGAAATACTTCCCGCTCCGCGAGATCTGCGACGGCCAGGGGACCTTCGAGGTGCTCGACAGCCCGCTGTCGGAGGCCGGGGTGCTCGGCTTCGAATACGGCTACGCGCTCGACGATCCGCACACCCTGGTCCTGTGGGAGGCCCAGTTCGGCGACTTCGCCAACGGCGCCCAGGTGATCATCGATCAGTTCATCAGTTCCGGGGAATCCAAGTGGCTGCGCTTCTGCGGCCTGACCCTGCTGCTGCCGCACGGCCTGGAGGGGCAGGGGCCGGAGCATTCCTCGGCCCGTCTGGAGCGCTACCTGCAGCTTTGCGCCGAGGACAACATGCAGGTGGTCAACACGACCACGCCGGCCAACTATTTCCACGTGCTCAGGCGCCAGGTGCGGCGCAACTTCCGCAAGCCGCTGGTGGTGATGACGCCGAAGTCGCTGCTCCGCCACAAGCTGGTGGTGTCCGACCTGGCGGACATGGCGACCGGCACCCGGTTCCGCCGCGTGCTGCCCGAGGTGGACAGGCTGAACGGCCAGGTGCGCCGGGTGGTCCTGTGCTCCGGCAAGGTCTACTACGATCTCCTGCAGGCGCGCCGCGAGGCCGGGATCGACGACGTGGCGATCCTGCGCGTCGAACAGCTCTACCCCTGGCCGCGCAAGGGGGTGATGACGCAGTTGGCCCGCTACCCCAGCGCCGAGCTGGTGTGGTGCCAGGAGGAGCCGGCCAACATGGGCGCCTGGACGTTCGTGGTGCCGCGCCTGACCGACATGCTGTCCACCATGCGCCACGAGCAGCGGCTGCCTCTCTACGTGGGCCGCAAGGCCTCCGCCTCGCCGGCGACCGGGCTGGCCAGCGTGCACAAGCAGGAGCAGGAGGTGCTGGTGCATTTTGCCTTGGCGGAGCCGGCCGACCGCCTGATCCAGCCCTTCCGCCCGCCCGTGCCGCGCTGATCCGCGACCGAAAAGCCGAGGAAACGATGTCGACGCAAATCAAGGTGCCCACCCTGGGTGAATCGGTCACCGAAGCAACGGTCGCCAAATGGCTGAAGAACGTCGGCGACAGGGTCGCGGCCGACGAGCCGCTGGTCGAACTGGAAACCGACAAGGTCACCCTGGAGGTCAACGCGCCGGTCGCCGGCACGCTGACCGGCATCGCCGCCGAGGAGGGGGCCGAGGTGGAGGTGGGCGCCCTCCTGGGGATCATCGGCGAGGCCGGGGCCGCCGCCGAGCCGACGGAGCCCGCCCCGGCGGTCGAGCCCGACGCCGCCGGGGAGACGGCACCGCCCGCGCCGCCGCGGCCGCGCCGCGATTCGACCCTGTCGCCGGCGGTGCGGCGGATCGTCGAGGAACACGACCTGGACCCGGAAAAGATCGCCGGCACCGGCAAGGACGGGCGGATCACCAAGGAGGACGCCCTGGCCGCCGCCGCGTCCGGCGGCGCGCATCGCGACGACCCGGCGACCGCGCAGGCGATCGCCGCCCCGACTCCGGTCCCGGTCCCGGCGGCCGAGCCCGCCGCGCCGGCCGCCGTTGCGCCGGCGCTCGACGATCCGCGCGAGGAGCGGGTGCGCATGAGCCGGCTGCGCAAGATGGTGGCCAGCCGGTTGAAATCGGCCCAGAACACGGCGGCCATGCTGACCACCTTCAACGAGGTGGACATGACCGAGGCGATCGCCCTGCGCGATCGCTACAGGGACCAGTTCGAGAAGCGCCACGGGGTCAAGCTCGGCTTCATGTCGATCTTCGTGCGCGCGGTCTGCGCCGCCCTCAAGGAATGGCCGGCCGTCAACGCGGAAATCCGCGGCGACGACATCGTCTACAAGAACTACTACGACATCTCGGTCGCGGTCGGCTCGCCGCAGGGTCTGGTGGTCCCGGTGATCCGCGACGCCGATAGCCTCGCGTTCGATGCCATCGAGTCCAGGATCAAGGACTTCGGGATCAGGGCCCGCAAGGGGGAGTTGAAGCTGGAGGAAATGCAGGGCGGGACCTTCACCATCTCCAACGGCGGCATCTTCGGCTCGCTGCTCTCCACGCCCATCCTGAACCCGCCGCAGTCGGGCATCCTCGGCATGCACAAGATGCAGATGCGGCCGATGGTGATGCCGGACGGCGCGATCGAGGCGCGGCCGATGATGTACTTGGCTTTGTCCTACGATCACCGCATCATCGACGGCCGCGAGGCGGTTTCGTTCCTGGTCCGCGTGAAGGAGTGCGTCGAGGACCCGAGCCGCATCATGCTGATCACGTAAGGACCCCGAAATGAGTGACACCCGATACGACCTGGTGGTGATCGGCGGCGGGCCGGGCGGCTACGTCGCCGCCATCCGCGCCGCCCAACTCGGACTCAAGGTGGCCTGCGTCGAGAAGCGCGGCGCCCTGGGCGGCACCTGCCTCAACGTGGGCTGCATCCCGTCGAAGGCCCTGCTGCAGTCGTCGCACCATTTCGAGGCGGCATCCCGCCACCTGGCGGCGCACGGCGTCAAGGTGAGCCCGAAGCTCGACCTGGACGCCATGATGGCGCGCAAGGACAAGGTGGTGCTCGACCTCACCAAGGGAATCGAGTTCCTGTTCAAGAAGAACAAGGTGGACCACTTCCGGGGCACCGGGCGGATCGGCAGCAACGTGACGGTCGACATCGAGGGCGACGAGGCGGCGACGCTGAATACCGAGAACATCCTGATCGCCACCGGCTCCGACGTGGCGACCCTGCCCGGCATCGAGATCGACGAGGATCGCATCGTGTCCTCGACCGGCGCCCTGTGCCTGCCCAGGGTGCCGAAGTCCCTGACCGTGATCGGGGCCGGCGTGATCGGCCTCGAGCTGGGGTCGGTGTGGCGCCGCCTCGGCGCCGAGGTGACGGTGGTCGAGTTCCTGGACGACATCCTGCCGGGGATGGACGGCGAGGTGCGCAAGACCATGCGCCGGGTGCTCGGGAAGCAGGGCCTGGCGTTCCGCCTGTCGACCAGGGTGACCGCCGCCAAGGCGACCAAGACCCAGGTCGCCCTGAGCGCGGAGCCGCGCGACGGCGGCGCGGCGGAGACCTTGAGGAGCGAGGTGGTGCTGGTCGCCGTGGGGCGGCGCCCCTATACCGAGGGCCTGGGCCTGCAAAGCGCCGGCGTCGAGATGGACGCCAAGGGATTCGTCAAGGTCGACACCGAGTTTCAGACCAACGTACCGGGCATCTTCGCGATCGGCGACGTGATCGGCGGCCCGATGCTGGCCCACAAGGCGGAGGAGGAAGGCGTCGCGGTGGCCGAACTGGTCGCCGGCAAGGCCGGCCACGTGGCCTACGGCACCATTCCGGGCGTGGTCTACACCCACCCGGAGGTGGCGGCGGTCGGACGCACCGAGGAGGACCTGAAGGAGTCCGGGGTCGAGTACAAGGTCGGCAGGTTCCCGATGACCGCCAATGCGCGGGCCCGCTGCAACGCCGACGCCGACGGCTTCGTCAAGATGCTGGCCGACGCCCGCACCGACCGGCTGCTGGGCTGCCACATCGTCGCCCCGCAGGCCGGCGACCTGATCCAGGAGGCGGTGCTGTGCATGGAGTTCGGCGGGTCTGCGGAGGACCTGGCGCGCACCTGCCACGCCCATCCGGGGCTCTGCGAGGCCCTCAAGGAGGCGGCCCTCGACGTGGGCGGACGCGCCATCCATGTCTGAGACGGCGGCGCCGCGCCTCGGCGCCGTGGCGATCGGGCGCAACGAGGGCGAACGGCTGCGCAGCTGCCTGGAGTCGCTGATCGGCCGCGCCGATCCGGTGATCTACGTGGACTCCGGCTCGACCGACGATTCGGTGGCGATGGCCCGTGCCCTGGGCGCCGAGGTGGTGGGCCTGGACATGACGGTGCCGTTCACCGCGGCGCGAGCCCGCAACGCCGGTTTCGCGCGGCTGCGCGAACTGGCGCCGGACCTTCCCTACGTGCAGTTCGTGGACGGCGACTGCGAGGTGGTCGGCGGCTGGCTGGAAACCGCGGCGGCGTTCCTGGACGCGCATCCCGACGTGGCGGTGGTCTGCGGGCGGCGCCGCGAGCGGTTCCCGGAGGCCTCGATCTACAACCGGCTGTGCGACATCGAATGGGACACCCCGGTCGGCGAGGCCAAGGCCTGCGGCGGCGACGCCCTGATTCGCGCCGAGGCGCTGCATGCGGTGGGCGGGTTCCGCGACGACCTGATCGCCGGCGAGGAGCCGGAACTCTGCGTGCGGCTGCGCGCCGCCGGCTGGCGGGTCCGGCGACTCGATTCGGAGATGACCCTGCATGACGCCGCGATGACCCGGTTCGGCCAGTGGTGGAAACGGGCGGTGCGGGCCGGGCATGCCTTCGCCGAGGGGGCGCATATCCACGGCGCGCCGCCGGAACGCCATTGGGTGCGCGAGTCGCGGCGCATCTGGCTGTGGGGTCTCGCGGTGCCGCTGGCGGTGGTGCCGCTGGCGGTCGCGCTCAGCCCCTGGTTCCTGCTGCTGCTGGGGATCTATCCGGCGAAGATGCTGCGCACCACCCTGCGCGGGCGGCGGTCGTGGCGTGACAACTTGATTTACGGGGTTTTCGTCAACCTGTCCTGTTTTCCCGAGACGGTCGGGCAACTGACCTTTCACCGCCGCCGGTTCGCGGGTGGCCGAGGGCGTCTGATCGAGTATAAATGATCCCCATCGGACGTCCGGCGGGATATGGGGCATGGATCTGCGCGTCGCCTACTTCGTCAACCAGTACCCGAAAGTCAGCCACAGCTTCATCCGGCGCGAAATCCTGGCCCTGGAGCAGCGCGGCGTCGCGGTGGCGCGGTTCGCCCTGCGCGGCTGGGACGCCGACGTGGTCGATCCGATCGACGTCGAGGAAAAGGGCAGGACGCGCTACGTCCTGGGCGGCGGACCCCTGGCCCTGCTGCCGGCCGTCCTGGCGCGGCTGGCGCGCGATCCGGTCGGTTTCTGGTCGGCCCTGCGGCTGGCCGTGCGGATGGGGCGGCGCGGCGTGCGGCCGCTGCCCTACCACCTGATCTACCTCGCCGAGGCCTGCCGCCTGGTCGGATGGATGGCGAAGGACGGTTGCCGCCACGTGCACGCCCATTTCGGCACCAACTCGGCCGAGGTGGTGATGCTGGCGCGGGCGCTCGGCGGCCCCTCCTACAGCTTCACCGTCCACGGGCCGGAGGAGTTCGACCAGCCGGTGTTCCTGGGCCTGGCCGAGAAGATCCGCCATGCCGCCTTCGTGGCCGGTATCAGCTCCTACGGCCGCAGCCAGCTCTACCGCTGGATCCCGTTCGAGCACTGGCCGAAGGTGCAGGTCGTGCACTGCGGCCTGGACAAGGCCTTCCACGACGTGCCGGCGACCCCGCCGGCCGCCGCGCCGCGCCTGGTCTGCGTCGGGCGCCTGTGCGAACAGAAAGGGCAGCAGTTGCTGATCGAGGCGGCGCATGCGCTGCACCGACGCGGCATCGATTTCGAACTGGTCCTGGCCGGCGACGGCGAGATGCGGCCGCAGATCGAAGCCCTGATCGCTCGCTATGGTCTGGCCGACAAGGTGCGGATCACCGGCTGGATCAGCAGCGACCGGGTGCGCGAGGAACTGCTGGCGGCGCGCGGCCTGGTCCTGCCCAGTTTCGCCGAGGGCCTGCCGGTGGTGATCATGGAGGCGATGGCGCTGCGTCGCCCGGTGCTGAGCACCTACGTGGCCGGCATTCCCGAACTGGTGCGGCCGGACGACAACGGCTGGCTGGTGCCGGCCGGCGACATCGCGCAGCTCACCGAGGCGATGGCGGCGTTCCTCGCCGCCCCGGCCGGGCGGCTGGCCGAGATGGGCGCGCGGGCCCACGAACGGGTCCTGGCCCGCCACGACGTGGACACCGAGGCGGGCAAGCTGGCCGACCTGTTCGCCGAGGCGATCGCGGGCGCGGAGGCCGGCCGATGATCGGCGGTCTTCTGGAGGCGGTCCTGGCGACCCTGGGCGGGGCCGCCCTGGTGCCGGCCGGCGTTCTCGCCCTGCAGGTGGCGGCCGCCTGGCCGCGTCGGCGCCCCGCCCCGCCGCCGTCCGGGGTCCGGCCGCGCCTCGCGGTGCTGATCCCGGACGGC
>JANQGL010000228.1 GCA_028277325.1 Magnetospira sp. | reverse complement strand
GGCATCGCCTTCCTGGTCGACCAGTTCCGCGACGCCGATCTGAAGGACCCGACCGACCCGAACCACGGGCTCGACCTGACGGCCATGGCGATGGCCTTTGCCAAGCGGTACAAGGCGGAGAAATCGTCGGCCAAGGAGATCGGTGCGGAGGTGCGCGCCCTGCCGGGCGTGCATCACCCGGTGTTCAAAGGGCAGCCGGTCAACTATGACCCGCGCGAGCGTTTCATCGCCGAGTTCATGGAAAAGCGCGGCGACTACAACGTGTTTCACGCCTTCTACCGCGAGGTGGTCCAGGCGCTCTACGAGGTCGGCGTCTCGCGCTATGTCTTCTGCGTCAATGTCGACGCCATCATCGCCGCCTTGCTGCTGGCGCTGTTCTGGAAGGACTACCGGTCGGGCAGTCTGGGCGAGCGGGAGCTGGAGACCGCCGCCTTCACCGTCTTCCTCTACGGCCGCATGATCGGCTCCGCCGCCGAGATCGACGATCACCTGAACCGCGGCCGCAACATGGACACCCGCACCCCGGCGTCGGCCTGCGGCTACGTGGTCTGAGGTGCGGCTGATCCGGGCCCGGCCGGCCGGACACCGGATGAATTGCGTCTGAACGAGACCGACCCGTATTCTCGCGACATCTCGTCTGAACAAGCGGGCCGTCATGCAGCATGCCGTCGGGTTCGACGTCGGGACGTCCGGTCTGAAGGGTGTCGTTGTCGACGAGATGGGCCGGACGGTCGCGGCGGTGGCGCAGCCCTGGTCCGTCAGCTCGCCGCGTCTCGGCTGGTCGGAGCAGGACCCGGAGACCTGGTGGACGACCCTTGCCGGCCTGACGCGCCAGCTCTTGAGCGACGCGCCGCCGCCGGACGTCGTCGGGCTGGCCGGCCAGATGCATGGTCCGGTGTTTGTGGACGCCGAGGGCGCCGTCCTGGCGCCGGCGATCCTGTGGAACGATCAGCGCACCGAGGACGAATGCGCCGAGATCGAGACGGCGACGGACGGCCGCGTCGCCGACTGGACGCTCAACCCGCCGCGAACCGCGTTCACCTCCACCAAGATCCTGTGGGTCCGGCGACATAGGCCGGACGTCTATGGCCGCATCTCGGCCGTCCTGCTGCCGAAGGACTTCGTCCGGTTCCGCCTGTCCGGCCAACGTGCCACCGAGGTGACCGACGCGTCGGGGACCGGCCTGTTCGACGTTCGCGCACGGACGTGGTCGGCGCCGGTTCTCGCCGCGCTGGACATTCCCCCGGCCTGGCTGCCGCCGGTGTTGGAATCGGCGGAGATCGCCGGGCATGTCGAGCAAGGTGCCGCCGCCGCGACCGGCCTTGCAGCCGGCACGCCGATCGTCGCCGGTGCGGCCGACCAGGCGGCCGCCGCGCTGGGCATCGGCATCGTTTCGTCGGGCAGCTTGTGCATCAACATCGGCACCTCCGGCGTGGTCTCTGCCCAGATCGACCGTGCCGCCGCCGACCCACAAGGCGTCTTCCACACCTTCTGTCATGCGCTGCCCGATGCCTGGCAACTGATGGCGGGGGTGCATTCCGCCGGCGGGTCCTTGCAATGGTACTGCGACGTCGTCGGCACGCCCGAGGCATCGGCGGCGCGCCGGGCCGGCATCGACCCCTTCCAGGCCGTCTGCCGTGCCGCCGAGGACGCACCGGCCGGGGCGGAGGGATTGGTCTTCCTGCCCTATCTCACCGGCGAGCGGTCGCCGCACAACGATCCCCGGGCGCGCGGCTGCTGGCTGGGCCTGAGCCGCCGTCATGAGCGACGGCATCTGGCGCGCGCCGTGGTGGAGGGCGTGTGCTTCGCGTTGCGCGACTTGGTCGATGCCGCCATCGATCTCGGGTGTGCGGCGCAGGAAATCCGGGTGGCCGGCGGTGGTGCCAGAAGCGCCCTTTGGCTCCGGGTGCTGGCCGACGTTCTCGCTCGGCCCGTGCGCCCGGTCGCCGGCTCGGACGCGTCGGCCCGCGGGGCGGCGATCCTGGCCATGCAAACCGTGACGGGGCAGGGCGTTGCCGATATTGCCCGGGCGTGGGCGGTGTGCGGCGAAGACGTCGTGCCCGAACCGTCCAATGTGGCGCTGTATGAGTCCCGCTACCGGATCTTCCGCGACATCTATCCGGCGACCCGGACCTTGATGCATCGGCTGATCGCCGGGACCTAGGACGCTAATACTTGGCCAGGGTCTTCAGGGCGCCGTCGTCATAGAGGCTCTCGAGGGCCTCTCGGACCTGCCTGGCAAGGGTTTCGGATTGCGGCAGGTCCTCACCGAACACCTCCGTGACCGCCAGGAACCCGGCCGGGTTTCGGCCGCACGACCGGGCGCGCTCGGACAGCAGATCGGCCAGGGGATCGGCGATCTCGATCGCCGCACCCCGGTCGTCGGTGCCGGCCATGGCGCGGCACCAGCCGGCGATCGCCAGGCTGCAGCGCCGGGTGGGGCCGCCGCGGCGAAGCTGCTCGCGCACCGTCGGCAGCAGGAATTTCGGGACCTTTGCCGAGCCGTCCAGGCACACGCGCAACACCGGGTCCTTGATCGCCGGGTTGGAGAAGCGCTCGACCAGCGCCCGCTTGTAGGCGGCGAGGTCGATCCCCGGCACGTCCTGCAGGATCGGCGTCACCTCGTCGTCCATGAAGCCGGTCACGAAAGTGCGGAACCGGTCGTCGGCCATGACCTCGTGGATATGCGAGAAGCCGGCGAGGAGCCCCAGATAGGCCATCGCCGAATGGCTGGCGTTGAGCAGCCGGATCTTCATCATCTCGTAGGGGTGCACATCCGACGTCATCTGGACGCCGACGCTCTCCCAC
>JANQGL010000223.1 GCA_028277325.1 Magnetospira sp. | reverse complement strand
GCCGGATTGGGCCATGCGTTGCCCAGCCCGCGCCGCGCCAGGGCCAGCGCCGCCTCCATGAAGGCGCGGTCGGCGTCCTCACTCACCGAGTTCGCCAATGAACTTCTCGAAGTCCTTCTTCTCGCGGAAGTTCCGATACACCGAGGCATAGCGCACGTAGGCCACCTGGTCCAATTCCAGCAGGACCTCCATGACCATTTCGCCGATCACCTTGGACTGGATCTCGCTCTCGCCGAGGCTTTCCAGGCGCCGCTGGATGCTGTTGGCGATGCGCTCCACCTTGTCCGGCTCGACCGGCCGTTTGCGCAGGGCGATCTGCAAGGACTTCAGCAGCTTCTCGCGTTCGAACGGCACCTTGCCGCCCGACTTCTTGACCACCGTCAACTCGCGCAGTTGCACCCGCTCGAAGGTGGTGAACCGCGACCCGCAGGCCGGGCAGTAGCGGCGCCGGCGGATCGCCGCGTTGTCCTCGGTGGGACGCGAGTCCTTGACCTGGGTATCGTCGTTTCCGCAAAACGGACAGCGCATGAGCCGTCCCCTCCCTGTTGTTTGGCGTTTTTTTACGCGCTTCCATACACCGGGAAACGGCGGCACAGGTCCTCGATCTCGCCGCGCACCCGGGCTTCCGCCGCCCCGTTGCCGTCCGGATGGGCGGCCAGGCCGTCCAGCACCTCGACGATCAGTTCGCCGACCCGCCGGAACTCCCCGACGCCGAACCCGCGCGTGGTGCCGGCCGGGCTCCCCAGACGCACGCCGGAGGTCACGGTCGGCTTCTCGGGGTCGAACGGGATGCCGTTCTTGTTGCAGGTGATGCCGGCCCGTTCCAGCGCCTCCTGGACCACGTTGCCGGTCAGCTTCTTGGGCCGCAGGTCGACCAGCATCAGGTGGGTGTCGGTGCCGCCCGACACGATGTCGCAGCCGCCGCGCGCCAGGGCGTCGGCGAGCGCCCGCGCGTTGTCGACCACCGCCTGCCCGTAGGCCTTGAATCCCCCGGTCAGCGCCCCGCCGAACGCCACCGCCTTGGCGGCGATCGCATGCATCAGCGGGCCGCCCTGAAGGCCCGGGAACACCGCCGAATTGACCTTCTTGCCGAGGTCCGGATCGTTGCTGAGGATCATCCCGCCGCGCGGCCCGCGCAGGGTCTTGTGGGTGGTGGTGGTGACCACGTGGGCATGCGGCAGCGGACTCGGATGCACGCCGGCCGCCACCAGCCCCGCGAAATGCGCCATGTCGACCACCAGATAGGCGCCCACCGCGTCGGCAATCTCCCGGAAGCGCGCGAAATCGATCACCCGCGGATAGGCCGAGCCGCCGGCAATGATCAGCTTCGGCTTGTGCGCGCGGGCCAGACCCTCGATCTCGTCGAAATCGATCCGCGCGTCCTGCTTGCGGACCCCGTACTGGACCGCATCGAACCACTTGCCGGACTGCGCCGGCGCGGCGCCATGGGTCAGGTGGCCGCCGGCCGCCAGCGACATCCCCATCAGGCGGTCGCCGGGTTTGAGCAGCGCCTGATAGACGGCGCCGTTGGCCTGCGCGCCGGAATGCGGCTGCACGTTGGCGAAGGCGCAGCCGAACAGCTGCTTCGCGCGTTCGATGGCCAGCGATTCGGAGATGTCCACGAAATCGCAGCCGCCGTAGTACCGCCGACCCGGATAGCCTTCCGCGTACTTGTTGGTCAGCACCGATCCCTGCGCTTCCAGAACGGCGCGCGACACGATGTTTTCCGACGCGATCAGTTCCACTTGGAATTGCTGCCGGTGCAGTTCCCGCCGGATCGACTCGGCGACGGCGGGATCGGTTTCGGCCAACGCGGCGCCGAAAAAGGTTTCGAGGCTCATGGATTCGGCGTTCCCTATCGGTTTCGGAAATCAAGCCGCGCGCCGCAAAGCAAGCGCCCCTGCGGCGGCACGTTCTCGGAGCATTCGTCACTCGATACCATATGTCGGTATGGCTTGTCAGCAAGCCACAAGCTGTCGAAGGGCTTGATGCTCCAGCCAAACCGCGCCCAGTGGTTCTGGGGTGAGTTTTTCGAATTACTTCCGCGGCTCGTTTTCAAGCGAATTAATGCACATAAAATCGCCATATGAAGAATTGACAACTTTCAATACCGTACTAGTATAAACTCACAATACATCCTTGGGGCAACCATTCAGAGTTGATATAAGACCATGAACGAAGACCCGGAGAAACCCACCAACGAAAATATCCTGCAAATGGCGGTTGATATCGCGTCCGCGTATGTGGGCAACAACACCCTTCCGACCTCTCAGGTGCCCGAGGTCATCACCACCGTTTACAATTCACTACGCGCATTGAGTTCCGATACCGTCGCACAGGACGAGGCGCCGAAACCCGCCGTTCCCATCAAGAAATCAGTAACGCCGGATTACCTGATTTGCCTGGAGGACGGAAAAAAGATGAAGATGCTGAAACGGTATCTTCGAACGACCTATGGCATGTCGGCCGATGAATACAGATCCAAATGGGGACTGCCCTCCGATTATCCGATGGTGGCGCCGAACTACGCGAAACAGCGCTCCGAATTCGCCAAACAGATCGGGCTTGGACGCAAATCGGGCGGGCGCGACTGAGCGCCCCCCCCGGCCTCGCCAGGACCGGGACCGTGTCCCGGCCGTGGCGCGAAAATCCATCTTTTCGAACCGCCAAAGGGTCGTTTACAGTTCGAAGCCCGGCGATGGCTGGAACGCGCGTCGACCGGATGGTTGTTGTTTCCCGCTCCTCCTATCACCGATGGAGATTTCCTGACATGGGTAAATTGACGCAAACCCTGGGCCTGATCTCGGCCGCCGCCGCGACCCTGGCCGCCGGCGCGCAGGCCGAACCGCTGAAGATCGGCGCCCTGATGCCGATGACCGGCGACCTTCAGGCCTACGGCACCACCTGCTACAACGGCGTGCAGCTGGCGATCGATGAAATCAACGCCGCGGGCGGCGTGATGGGGGCGCCCGTGGCCCTGGCGGTCGGCGACACCCAGACCCTTCCGCAGGCCGGCGTGGACGCGGCCAAGAAACTGGTCAGCGTGGAAGGCGTGCACGGAATCGTCGGCGCCCTGTCGTCCGGCGTCACCATCCCGGTCGCCAAATCGGTCTCGGCGACCTCCGGCGTGGCGCAGATCTCGCCGGCCTCCACCTCTCCGGAAATCACCGGTCTTGCGGACCGGGACTTCCTGTTCCGGACGGTTCCGACGGATGCCATCCAGGGCGTCGCCCTGGCCCAGATCACCCGGGACAAAGGCGTCGCCAGCGTCGGCATCGTCTATGTGAACAACGATTACGGCAAGGGCCTCGCGGACGCCTTCACCGCCGCCTTCGAGGGATTTGGCGGCACGGTGACCGCGCAGACCGGCTACGAGCAGAAGCAGGCCTCCTATCGCGGCGAACTGCAGGCGGCGTCGGAGGGCAGCCCGGAGGCGCTGGTCCTGATCGGCTATCCGGAAAACGGCCAGACCATCATCCGGCAGGCCCTGGAAGGCGGCTTCTTCACCAGATTCGTGTTCACCGACGGCATGAAGGCGCCGGAGATCATCGCCAACATCGGCGCCGACTACCTCAACGGCGCGTTCGGCACGTCGCCGGAATCGGTCGGCGAATCGAACACCCGGTTCCGCGAGGCCTACAACGCGGCCTATGGCGAGATGCCGCCGAAGCCCTACATCGATTCCTCCTACGACGCGGTGATGCTGATCGCCCTGGCGGCCGAAAAGGCGCAGAGCACCGATCCGGCGGCGATCCGCGACGCCCTGCGCGCCGTCGCCGGCCCGCCGGGCGCTCCGGTCATGCCGGGCGACTTCGCCAAGGCGGTCGAGATGCTGAAAGCCGGCCAGGACATCGACTACGTGGGCGCCGCCGGACCGGAGAACTTCGACGCCGCCGGCGACGTGGCCGGCACCTACGCGCACTGGGAGATCCAGGACGGCCAGATCGTCACCGTGAAGGTGTTCGAGCCCAAGTAGGCCATCGGACTTCGGTTCGAGGTTTCGAAAAGGGCCGCGCCGATCGCGCGGGCCTTTTCGGCGCCATCCGGTGTATACTTCGCAGCCCAGACGCACGCGTGATGACTCCGGGAGGTTCGAATGGACAACCTGCGCACGATCGTCGACGAAACCCTCGGCGCCGTCATGGACCTGGGGCCCGGCGCCGACCCGGGCGCCGTCCGGCGCCTGATCGAACAAGCGGTCCTGCGTGGCATCCTGGAGGGACACCAGCATGCCCACGCGGAGGTGATGCGCCACTCGAAGGCCGAGCAGGACGAGGCGCACCGGATCGCCTCGGAGATCCAACGGCGCCAGGAACTGCTGATCACCAACCTGGCAAGCCTGCGGTAGCCGCCCCGATCGGCGCGCTCACCCGTCGCCCGGCCTGCCCAGCCTGGGACGCTCCTCGGGCAGCAGGCCCTCCGGCCGGTACAGCAGGATCACCTGCAGGATCACCCCGATCAGCAGCACCCGCAGGGCGCCGGCCTGGGTGACGTATTCCACCGGCAGCCGCGAGGTGAGGATCTCCGAGCCCGACCACACGATCCAGATGACCAGGGTGCCGAGCAGCGCCCCCTTGTTGTTGCCCGAGCCGCCGGCGATCAGCATCACCCAGATCAGGAAGGTGCCGTAGAGGGGATCGAACGCCTCCGGGCTGATGAAGGCGGTGAAATGGGCGTACAGCGCCCCGCCCAGGCCCATGATCGCCGAGCCGACCACGAAGGCCTGCAGGCGGAAGTCGGCCACGTCCTTGCCCGAGGCCATCACCGCGTTCTCGTTCTCGCGGATCGCCCGCAGCACCCGCCCCCAGGGCGACTTGCGGGCCCGCTCGATCAGCAGATAGACCAGGATGACGAAACCGATCACCACCCCCAGCAGGCCCAGTTCGGTCTCCACCGGCCGCGGGATGCCCGGAATGCCGCGCACCCCGTTGGTCAGCCAGTCCTCGTTCTTGAGCACGTGACGGATGATCTCGGCGATGCCGATGGTGGCGATCGCCAGGTAGTCGGTGCGCAGGCGCATGGTGCCCCAGCCGACCGCCACCGCGGCCAGGCCCGACATCACCGCCGCCGCCGCCACGCCGATCGGGAACGGCAGCCCGAAACCGCCCAGGTGGGCGGCGCTGTCCGGCGCGGTGACGATGGCCGAGGTGTAGGCGCCGACCGCGAAGAACCCGGCGACGCCGATGTTGAACTGGCCGGTGAACCCCCATTGCAGGTTCAGCCCCAAGGTCAGGACCGCGTAGATGCCGGCCATGGTCAGGAAGAAGACGCCGTAGCCGATCAAGCCTTCCATCAGGTTCGCCCTCCGAACAGGCCGCTCGGCCGAACCACCAGCATCGCCACCATGATCGCGAAGGCCACCGCCGGCTTGTAGGTGGGCTCCAGGACCAGGGTCGACAGTTCCATGGCGATCCCGATGACCATGCCGCCGGCGATCGCCCCGTAGGGCTTGCCGATGCCGCCCAGGATCGCCGCCGCGAACACCGGCAGCAGGACGCCCCAGCCGATGGTCGGATGCAGGCGGGTGTCCATGCCGAGGAACACCCCGGCCGCCGCCGCCATGGCGCCGCCGAGCACCCAGGTGCCCATGATCACCCGTTCGGCCGGGATGCCGGTGACCAGGGCGAGGTCCATGTTGTCGCTCATCGCCCGCATCGCCTTGCCCATCTTGGTGCGGGTCAGGAACAGGTGCACGGCGACCACCAGCCCCACCGCGCCGCAGACGATCCACAGGTGATCGGGCTTGACGACCAGCCCGAACACCCGGTGCGGAATCTGAATGCCGCTGCGGTAGACCTCGCTGTTCGGTCCCCAGACGAGCTGGATCAGGCTGCGCAGCGCCAGCGCGATGCCGAACGACGAGATCAGCAGGATCACCGGCTGCGTGCGGCGCAGGCGCCGGTAGATGGTCTGATCGACGACGATCGCCACCCCGGCGGTGAGCCCCATCGCCAGCGGCAGCGCGGCGAGCGGCGAGATTCCCGCCCCGGCCACGAACACCAGGCCGAAATAGGCGCCCAGGGTCATCATGTCGCCATGCGCGAAGTGGGCGAACCGCAGGATGCCGAAGATCATCGACACGCCGATCGCGCCCAGGGTCAGGATGCTGCCAAGGACAACGCCGTAGACCAGAAGTTGCAGGACCTCCATCGGCTCAGCCCCCCAGGAACATCTCGGCCACCTCGCGGTTGGCCAGCAGGTTGGGGCCGCTGTCCTCGTAGCGCTTGCGGCCCATCGCCAGGACCAGCCCGCGATGGGCGATCTCCAGGGCCTGGCGGGCGTTCTGCTCGACCATCAGGAGGGTGATCCCGAGCCCGTTGACGCGCCGGATCATGTCGAAGGTCTGGCCGATGAACTTGGGCGACAGGCCGGCCGTCGGCTCGTCCAGCATCAACAGGCGCGGCTCCATCATCAGGGCGCGTCCCATGGCCACCATCTGGCGTTCGCCGCCCGACATCAGGCCGGCCGGCTGGCCCTGCCGCTCGGCCAGGCGCGGGAACAGGTCGAACACCCTGTCCATCGCCGGGCGGATGTCGTCGCTGCGCGGATAGGCGCCCATCTCCAGGTTCTCGCGCACCGTCATGGTCGGGAACACGTTGCGCTCCTGGGGCACGTAGCCGACGCCGCGCCGCACCATGCGTTCCGGCGGCTGGTTGGCGATCTCCTCGCCGTCCAGCGCGATCCGCCCCTGGCGCACCTTGACCAGCCCGAACACCGCCTTCATGAGGGTCGACTTGCCGGCCCCGTTGGGGCCGACGATGACCGCGATCTCGCCCCGCTCGACCGTCAGGTCGGTGCCGCGCAGGATGTCCAGGCCGCCGTAACCGCCGTAAATGTCCCGCACCTCCAGGAAACTCATCGGGCCTCCTCGCGGCGCGCCGTCGCGCCGCCGCCGAAATAGGCCTCCAGAACCTCCTCGTTGGCCCGCACGTGGTCCATGCTGCCCTGGGTCAGCACGCGGCCCTGCGCCATCACCACCACCGGGTCGCACAGGCGGGCGATGACGTCCATGTCGTGCTCGATGATGCAGAAGGTATAGCCGCGCTCGGTGTTCAGGCGCCGGATGGACTCGCAGAGCTTGCCGAGCAGCGTCCGGTTGACCCCCGCCCCCGGCTCGTCGAGCAGCACCACCCGGGCGTCGGTCATCATGGTGCGGCCCAACTCCAGCAGCTTCTTCTGACCGCCCGACAGGTTGCCGGCCAGTTCCCGCGCCACGTGGCCCAGCTGCAGGAACTCGATCACCTCGTCCGCCCTCTCGCGGACCCGGCGTTCCTCGGCCTTCACGCGGACCGGCCGCAGCCAGGCCGAAAGGAGGTTTTCGCCCGACTGTCCCGGCGGCACCACCATCAGGTTGTCGAGCAGGGTCATGCGGCCGAATTCCTGGGGAATCTGGAATGTCCGCACCAGCCCCTTGTGGAACAGGCGATGCGGCGGCTGGCCGGTCACCTCCTCGCCGTCCAGAACCACCCGGCCGCTGTCCGGGCGGATGAACCCGGCGACGATATTGAACAGGGTCGTCTTGCCGGCCCCGTTGGGACCGATCAGGCCGGTGATGCGTCCGCGCGCGATTTCGAACGAACAGCCGTCGACCGCCCGAATGCCCGAAAAATGCTTGCTGACATTGTCAATGACGATCAAGGCGCGGCGGTCCGAAGGAGGTCTTGACTGGCGTTCCGAAGAGCGAATTGGCGCTGCACGATACCCAGGCGACTCGGATTGTCAAAGGGAATTCCCCGCCTTCGCCGCCCGTTTGCGCAAGACGTAAAGCAGCTTCGCCTTGGCGATTTGCTTGAGATCCTCCTTGGTGCGCTTCGGGTCGCCGACGATGCAGACCTCGGTATTGGTGATCGGGTCGATCGCCGAGACCTTCACGTAGGCGCCGACCGGGCGCATCTCGACCAGTACTTCCGGAAGACGGATATCGGGGTCCTTATGGCGCGTCATGGCAACCCGTGCGGCGTGTGTCCGATCCCGCCACGAGTTTAGACGCATTACCGCTTGACGAAAAGCGCGCGGACGGTTTTCCTTGCGCGAAAAGTAGCTTGGGAGTTTCAACACAATGGCCGATGACATTTTACACCCGGAGACCCTGGCCCTGCATGGCGGGCATCGCTTCGATCCGCAAACCGGCGCCGTCGCGGTGCCGATCTACCAGACCACGTCGTATCAGTTCCGCGATACCGAACACGCCGCCAACCTGTTCGCGCTGAAGGAACTGGGCAACATCTACACCCGGATCATGAATCCGACCACCGACGTGCTGGAGAAGCGGCTCGCGGCGATGGAAGGCGGCGCTGCCGGACTGGGCACCGCGTCGGGACAGTCGGCGGCCACCCTGTGCATCCTCAACCTGTGCCAGGCGGGCGACAATTTCGTCAGCTCCACGGACCTTTACGGCGGCACGTGGAACCTGTTCGCGAACACGCTCACGGCCATGGGCATCGAATGCCGGTTCGTCGACCCGACCGATCCGGAAAACTTCCGGCGCGCCACCGACGCGCGGACCCGCTGCTTCTTCGCGGAGACCCTGCCCAACCCCAAACTGAACGTGTTCCCGATCCGCGAGGTGGCCGACATCGGTCGCGGCCTGGACCTGCCGCTGATCGTCGACAACACGGCGGCGCCGGTGATCTGCCGGCCGCTGGAGCACGGCGCGGCGGTGGTGATGTACTCGACCACCAAGTATATCGGCGGCCACGGCACCTCGATCGGCGGCATGATCGTCGACGGCGGCAACTTCGACTGGGAGGCCTGCGGCCACCGCTTCCCGACCCTCAACCAGCCGGATCCCAGCTATCACGGCGCGGTGTGGACCGAGGCGGTCAAGCCGCTGGGGCCGATCGCCTTCGCGATCCGCGCCCGGGTCACCCTGCTGCGCGACGTGGGCGCGGCGATGAGCCCCTTCAACGCCTTCATGTTCCTGCAAGGCCTGGAGACCCTGCCGCTGCGCATGCGCGCCCACTGCGCCAACGCGGCGGCGGTGGCGGCGTTCCTGGCCGGGCACCCGAAGGTCGGGCGGGTGATCTTTCCGGGTCTGCAGGGCGGCGAGATGCGGCGCCGCGCCGACGCCTACCTGGACGGCGGCTACGGGGCGCTGATGGGGTTCGAGCTGAAGGACGGGATGGAGGCCGGAAAGCGGTTCATCGACGCCCTGAAGCTGTTCTATCACGTGGCCAACATCGGCGACGCGCGCAGCCTGGCCATCCACCCGGCGACCACCACCCATTCGCAGCTCTCCGAGAACGAGCGCAAGGCGACCGGGGTGTCGGACGGCTACGTGCGGCTGTCGATCGGCATCGAGCATCCGGACGACCTGCTGGCCGACCTGGCGCAGGCCCTGGACGCCGCCTGACCGGTCGCGCCCACAGCCGGCGCGACGACCGCTCCGGCATCCCGGTTCGGGATCGAAATGGCGCCCGAATTCCAAATCGCGGCAACCATGTCGCCGCTGACCGTGGAGGTCTTCCGGAGCGGTGTCCGGCCGCCGCCGCCGGTCCCTGATTTCCGCTTGGCTTTGCCGTGCGCCGCGCTATGCTCCCAGCGCATTGTGACATGTTTCCGGCACGGAGGATTGGCGATGAGCGGACCGGCATCCCTTGGCCTGGGCGATTACCCGTGGACCCGCATGCGGCGCAACCGCAAGGCCGAGTGGTCGCGACGCCTGGTCGCCGAAACGCGGCTGACGGCGGACGACCTGATCTGGCCGGTGTTCGTGCTCGACGGCGACGACCGCCGCGAGGAGGTGGCCTCCATGCCGGGGGTGGCCCGGCTGTCCATCGACCGCCTGCTCGACGCGGCGGAGGAGGCCCAGGGCCTGGGCATCCCGGCGATCGCCCTGTTCCCCTATACCGATCCGGCGCTCAAGACCCCGGACGCCGAGGAGGCGTTCAATCCGGACAACCTGATCTGCCGCACCGTGCGCGCCGTCAAGGCGGCGTTTCCGGAAATCGGCGTGATCTGCGACGTGGCGCTCGATCCCTACAACAGCAACGGCCACGACGGCCTGGTGCGCGACGGCGAGATCGTCAACGACGAAACGGTCGAGGCCCTGTGCAAGCAGGCGGTGGCGCAGGCCGAGGCCGGGTGCGACGTCAACGCGCCGTCGGACATGATGGACGGCCGCATCGGCGAGATCCGCGAGGCCCTGGACACCGCCGGGTTCGCCAACGTGCAGATCGTCTCCTATGCCGCCAAGTACGCGTCCGCCTTCTACGGTCCGTTCCGCGACGCGGTGGGGTCGGGCGGCGCCCTCAAGGGCGACAAGAAGACCTACCAAATGGACCCGGCGAACACCGACGAGGCCCTGCGCGAGGTGGCCCTGGACATCCAGGAAGGCGCCGACATGGTGATGGTCAAGCCGGGCCTCCCCTACCTGGACATCATCCGGCGGGTCAAGGAGACCTTCACCCTGCCGACCCTCGCCTACCACGTCTCGGGCGAGTACGCGATGCTGAAGG
This sequence comes from Magnetospira sp., assembly GCA_028277325.1. Taxonomy (GTDB): domain Bacteria; phylum Pseudomonadota; class Alphaproteobacteria; order Rhodospirillales; family Magnetospiraceae; genus JANQGL01. The sequence continues at coordinate 1,222 of JANQGL010000223.1, read as the reverse complement.
CGGCGGCGGCCAACGGCTGGCTGGACAACGACAAGACCCTGCTCGAGACCCTGACCTGCCTCAAGCGGGCCGGCGCCGACGGCATCCTCACCTACGGCGCCATCGAGGCCGCGAAACTGCTGCAGGACGCCTGAGCCGGCCGCCGCTACGCCATGCCCACCGCCATCTTGACGGACCCGATATCGAGCAGCTTCTGAACGTCGAGAACCACCATCAGGCGCTCCTTCAGACGGTAGACGCCGATCGAGAACTCGCGCCACACCGGGTCCAGGGTTCCGGGATTCTTCTCGAAGTCCGACACCGGCAGCGAGATCACGTCGCCCACCCGGTCGACCAGCAGGCTGTAAAGGTCGTTGCCGTGCTCGACCGTGACCCCCATCGGCTGGGTCTGCTTGGTGTCGACCGGCGGCAGGCCGAGCCGCACCCGCACGTCGATCACCGTCACGATCCGGCCGCGCAGGTTGATCGATCCGGCCACCTCGGCCGGCGCCAGGGGGATCGCGGCGATCCGATCCGGTTGCAGAATGTCCTGGACCTTCAGGACCGGGACCCCGAACATCTGCTTGCCGATGAAGAAGGTGACGAATTCCTGGGCCGCGCCCCCCACGGCCTCCACTGCCCGGCCGCCCGTCACCGGAACGATATCGTTCATGTCTTTCTCCCGAAGGGATGACAACCTATCCGAAGGATATATTGGCGCAAATTGACGGCCGATCCAAACGGTTTCTGCATGGCCTGTACAAGCGGCATGGGCCGGGCTAGCAGTCTGTCGGATTTGGATGCCCGGCGGCCTGTGGGTGGGCTGGGTCTGTTGAGGTCACGCGGCCCTGAGGCGGGCCAGTCTCTTGCAGTTGTAGGCGAGGGTGACGAGCGCCCATTCATTTTTGACCTTGCCGAGGCCACGGAGGTGAAAGCGGGTGAAGCCGAGGACGTTCGTGGGCGGAGCGACCGTCTCGATCAGCGTGCCAATGGTCGGCTCGAACATCGGCCGCTCGCTCGGCGTCCGGCCCACATCGGCCGTCAGCACCAACCGGCTGCCGTCGGCGTCGACGACGGCCTGGGCATTGTAGGCCTGGCGGTATTCGTGGCGCTTGGACGTGCGTATCAGCTTGCTGTCGGGGTCGGCCACGAAGCACCGCTGGAAGCGTTCGGCGTCGAGGGTCGCGAAAATGTCGCCAAGGCGGTCATGCGAGGGTGTCCCGTCCCGAAACGGCAGAAACCT
>JANQGL010000182.1 GCA_028277325.1 Magnetospira sp. | reverse complement strand
AGCCGCCAAGCCCAGGCCAACCAAGCCGCGATCGGCTCACATGTTCGGATAGTTGGGCCCGCCGCCGCCCTGCGGGGTGACCCAGGTGATGTTGCGGCTGACGTCCTTGATGTCGCAGGTCTTGCAGTGGATGCAGTTCTGGGCGTTGATGTGCAGCCGCCGGCCGCCCGCCGGGTCGTCGACGAACTCGTAGACCCCGGCCGGACAGTAGCGCGCCTCCGGTCCGCCGTAGACGGCGAGGTTGACCGACACCGCGAGGTCCGGGTCGGCCAGCTTCAGGTGGCAGGGCTGGTTTTCCTCGTGGTTGGTGCTGGTGAAGGCGACGTTGGTCAGGCGGTCGAACGACACCACGCCGTCCGGCTTCGGGTAGGCGATCGGCGTCGCCTCGGCGGCCGGCGTCAGGTCGGCATCGTCCGCAGGGTGGTGCAGGGTGGTCTTGCGGCGTCCCTTGAACACATAGGTGTCGATGGCGGCGTAGGCGAGGCCGCGCCACAGCCCCCACTTGGCGAACGCCGGACGGATGTTGCGCGCCTCGTAAAGCTCCGTCCATACCCAGGACTCCTTGACCGCCGCCTCGTAGGCGGCGAGTTCGCGCGGCGCGCCGTCCGAGGCCAGGGCGGCGAACGCCGCCTCGGCGGCCAGCATGCCGGTCTTCATCGCGGTATGGGTGCCCTTGATCTTGGGGACGTTGAGGAACCCGGCGTCGCAGCCGATCAGCACGCCGCCCGGGAAGGTCAGCCCGGGCACCGCCTGGTAGCCGCCCTCGTTGAGCGCCCGCGCCCCGTAGGCGATGCGCCGACCGCCCTCGAACAGCGGACGGATCGCCGGGTGGGTCTTGAAGCGCTGGAACTCCTCGTAGGGCGACAGATGGGGATTGCGGTAGTCGAGCCCGACCACGAAGCCGACCGCCACCTGGTTGTCCTCCAGGTGATAGAGGAAGGACCCGCCGTAGACGTCCGGGGTCAGCGGCCAGCCGATGCTGTGCATCACGGTCCCCGGCTTGTGCCTGGCCGGGTCCACCTCCCACAGCTCCTTCAGGCCGATGCCGTAGGTCTGGGGGTCGCAGTCGGCCCGCAGGTCGTAGTCGGCCATCAGCCGCTTGCCGAGATGGCCGCGGCAGCCCTCGGCGAAGAAGGTGTATGTGGCCACCAGGTTGACCCCGGGTTCGAAGTTCGGTCCCGGCGCGCCGTCGGCGGTCAGGCCCATGTCGCCGGTGGCGACGCCGACCACCGCGCCGTCGTCGTCGAACAGCACGTCGGCCGCCGCGAAACCGGGATAGATCTCGACGCCGAGCGCCTCCGCCTGTTCGGCCAGCCAGCGACAGAGGTTGCCCAGGCTGACGATGTAGTTGCCTTTGTTGTGCATGGCCGGCGGCGTGGGCAGGCCGATCGCCGCGCCGTCGCGCAGGAACAGGAACCTGTCCTCGCTGACCGGGGTGTTCAGCGGCGCCCCGCGGTCCCGCCAGTCGGGGATCAGTTCGTCGAGCGCCCGCGTCTCGATCACCGCGCCGGACAGGATGTGCGCCCCCACCTCGGAGCCTTTCTCGACCACGCAGACCGACAGCTCGCGGCCCGTTTCGCCGGCCAGCTGCATCAGGCGGACGGCGGCCGACAGGCCGGACGGCCCGGCCCCCACGATGACCACGTCGAACGGCATGCTTTCGCGATCCATGCGGCAATCTCCCTGCGGGCGGTGGCGCGTGCACTGCGGCATCGCTGTCATAACGCATCGACGCGCACCCGGTCCAGGGGCCGGGAACCCCATCCGCCCCTGGACCGGGTGC
>JANQGL010000441.1 GCA_028277325.1 Magnetospira sp. | reverse complement strand
TTCGGTCCTGGCTGGTGCACCGCCACCTGTTCTTCCGGGTGCCGCTGGTGCGACCCGACCGGTTCCTGGAGGCCACCCTGGGCGGCGTGGCCTGGCTGGGCTCCGGGGCCTTCCTCGGCGCCACCCTGGCGGCGCTGGGACTGGGGCTGGTCCTGGTGCAGCGGCAATGGGACCTGTTCGCGGCGACCTTCGAGGCCGCGCTCACCCCGGCCGGGCTGGTCGCCTTCGGCGCCGCGCTGGTCGGGGTCAAGGTGGTCCATGAACTGGGCCATGCCTACACCGCCAAGCGGTTCGGCTGCCGGGTGCCGGTGATGGGGGTGGCTTTCCTGGTCATGCTGCCCCTGCTCTACACCGACGTGAACGCCGCCTGGACCCTGCGCAGCCGCCGCCAGCGGCTGCTGGTCGGCGCGGCGGGACTGATCGCCGAACTGTCGGTGGCGGCCTGGGCCACCCTGGCCTGGACCCTGCTGCCGGAAGGTCCGGCGCGGCAGGCCGCCTTCGTGCTGGCGGCGGTGACCTGGATCTCGTCGCTGGCCATCAACCTGTCGCCCTTCATGCGCTTCGACGGCTACTACCTGCTGATGGACGCCCTGGAGACGCCCAACCTGCATCCGCGGTCCTTCGCCCTGGCCCGCTGGAAACTGCGCGAGCTCCTGTTCGATCTGGGCGACCCGCCGCCGGAACCCCTGCCGGCCGGACGGCGCCGGGCCCTGATCGCCTTCGCCGTGGCGACCTGGATCTACCGGCTGGTCCTGTTCCTGGGCATCGCGCTGATCGTCTACCACCTGTTTTTCAAGGCGGCCGGGGCGATCCTGTTCGCGGTGGAGGTCGTCTGGCTGGTGATCCGTCCGGTATGGCGCGAACTGCGGGTCTGGGCGGAGCGCCGCCGCGACCTCCTCGGCCGCCGGCGCGTCTGGATCGCCGGCGGCGCGCTGCTCCTTGCGCTGGCCGCCGGCGCGATCCCCTGGACCGGCCGCATCGCGGCCCCGGCCATGCTCAAGGCGGCCCGCGCCGTCGACATCCACCTGCCGTTCCCGGCCCGCCTGGAGCGGATCGCCGCCGCGCCCGGGCAGAGGGTCGCCGCCGGAGCCCCCCTGTTCGTGTTCGCCGACCCGGACGCCGCGATGCGCGTGCGCCAGGTCGCGGCCCGCCGCGACGCCGCCAGCGCCGCCCTGGAAGCCGCCGCGCTCGATCCCGCCTACCGGGCCGAGGCCGGGGAACTGCGCGAGCGGATCGCCCAGGCGGAGGCGGAACTGCGCGCCCTGGAGGCCGACGCCGCGCGCCTGACGCTCGGCGCGCCGTTCGCCGGCACCGTCACCGACCTGCTGCCGGACCTGCGGCCCGGCCTGTGGCTGGCCCCGCCGCACAAGCTGGCCGTGCTGCGCGGCGACGGCCCGCCGGTCGCCGACGCCTACGTGGACGAGGACGACCTGATCCGGCTGCGTCCGGGGTCCGAGGCCGTTTTCCACCCCGATGCGCCGGAACGGGGCCTCCGGCGCGGCCGCATCGTCGCCATCGGCCGGGCCCCGGTCGCCGCCCTGCCCGATCCGGCCCTGGCCTCGGTGCACGGCGGACCGCTGGCCAGCCACGTCTCAGGGAGGGCGGTCGCCCCCGACCGCGCCCTCTACCGGGTGCGGATCGCCCTCGACGGGCCGCCGCCGGCGCAGCGCCTGACCGGGCGCGTCCTGGTCGATGGCGAGGCGCGCAGCCTGTTCGCGCGCCTGGGCCGCTCGATCCTGGTGGTCCTGGTGCGCGAATGGGGGACCTGAGCCGCGTGGCGCCGGACAAGTCGACGGGGCCGCCACTGGTACACAAACCCGACGTGAGGCGATCGAGGAATTGAGTCGCTTCAACGCGTTAGGCGCTCCGGATCGTTGGTCTTCTCCTGGGCACCACCTCTCTTCTGGACTGTTGTCGGGGCTGCCCCAGATAACGCCGACGTGGTGTTATCATGGGATACTTGCGCAACAGCCGACTGAACCGATTGAAGCAGGATCACCTGACGGCGCGTTTCGTAGCCGGGACGACGGCGGCGGCGTTTCCGGCGCCCGGGCAATCCGCAAGATTCCTTGGGTTACCCAGCGTAAATTCCGCGCCATTTGCGTGGTTCGTCCGGGCGAATTCATCGAATATGTCTTGCCCGCGCCGCCGGGGCCGGGCACCCAACCGGTCACGCGCCCCCATGTCCCGCATCACCGCCGCCCAAACCCCGCGCAACAACGAAACCCCGATGACCCGGCCATCCGAGGCGGGCGCGACGTCGGCGGTCCCGATCGACGACCTGCTGCCCCTGCGCGTCCATTCGCGGATCGTTCATCACCTGCCCGGGCGACTGCGGGTGCGGGTGTCGCGGGCCGCGCTGATGGCGTCGAAGGGCCTGTCGCCGGGCGGATTTCGCGACGCGCTGGTCTCTTTCGACGGCGTTCGCGACTGCCGCCTGTCGCTGCCCACCCTGTCGGCGATCATCGACTACGACGCGGAACGCCTGCCCCCCGACCTTTGGGTGTCCCTGATCGAGGGGACGGACGACGAGGCCCGGGCGGCCTGGAAGGACCTGGTGTCCGACACGACCCGGGCGACCAACCAAGGAGATTCGACATCATGAACGAAAAGACTCCCGACCGGGCGCGGCACGACACCGAGAACGCCTTGCACGTGAACGCCTCCGAACGGCTGGTGCACAACGAGGCGCGATCGATCCTGCCCAGCACCAGCAGCGTGGTGCAGGCCGGCGCCTTCGGCGCCGCGCTGGGCGGCGTCACCACCGGCGTGCAGGAAATTGCGCGCGTCCAGCGGGGCGAGATCACCACCGGCGAGGCGGTCGAAAGGGTGGTCAAGAGCAGCGCCCAGGGCGCCGCGACCATGGCCGTGGCCTCGGTGGCGGCGCAGGTGGTGCGATCGCATCCGGTGTTCGGGTTCATTGCCCTGGCGGCGGCCGGGATCGGGGCGTTCGTGCTGCTCAGCGGCGCCAGGGAGACACCGGCCGGCGAGACCGAGGCGGAGCCTGGCGAGGCCGAGGCGAAGCCGGCCAAGGCCTAGGCGTTGGACGCCGCCGCCCGAAGCCAGTGCCAAGCAAACCAGTCAAGACAAGGACCAGCGCCATGATCGATCCCGACAACACCTTCACGCGGCACCTGACCAGCGGCAATTTCCTGGCCGGTCTGGCGGTCGGCGCCGTCGCCACGTTCGTGCTCACCAACCCGGCCGTGCAGCGCGCGATCTTCCGGACGGCGGCGAAATCGGCCGACCTGGTCCGCTCGGGCGTCGCCGAGGCGCGGGAACGGTTCCACGACGCCGAGGCCGAGATCCACATGGAGTCCGAGGCCGGCTCGGAAACGTCCTGAGCCGTCCGCGCGCCGGCCGATGCGCGTCGTTCACGAGGTTCCAGGGCGTCTCCGCCTGCGCGCCCGCAGCCCGTTCGATTCCCGCCTGCGTCCGGAGTTCGTCGACCGGTTGCCGGAGCGGGCGTCCGGGATCACGTCGGCGCGGGCCAACTGGGCGGCGCGCAGCCTGATCGTCCGCCACGACGGGCGGCCGGCCACCCGGGCCGCCGTCCTGGCGCTGCTCGCCGCGACCCCGGCG
>JANQGL010000040.1 GCA_028277325.1 Magnetospira sp. | reverse complement strand
TATCGCCGCGGTCCGGTCGCGTGCGGGTGTTCGGCGGCAGTCCGCGCCGGCACTCCGCCCGCATCGGCTACGTGCCGCAGGCGACCACCGTCGCCCCGGCATTCCCGATCTCGGCGTTCGATCTGGTGGCCCTCGGCGGCACCCGGTCGTGGCTCGGGCCGCGCACCGACGCGGCGACCCGGCGGGCGGCCCTGGACGCCCTGGCGGCGGTGGAGATGGAGGCGTTCGCCGATCGGCCGTTCGCGGCCCTGTCGGGCGGCCAGCGGCAGCGCCTGCTGATCGCCCGCGCCCTGGCCGGCGACCCCGACCTGCTGGTGCTCGACGAGCCGACGGCCAACATCGATCCGCCCGGCAAGACCTGCATCGTCGAACTCCTCGACCGGCTGGCCGAACAACGCACCCTGCTCCTCATCTCCCACGAGCTGACGGCGGTGGTCCCGAGGGTGAGCGCGGTGGCCTGCGTCAACCGACGCGTCATCCACAACCCGAAACCGGTCCTGACCGCCGACATGCTGCACTTGATCTACGGGGTCCATACCGACGACTGCCCGATGGAAACCTTCATCCATGACCTGGCGCACCTGCTGCCGGTGATGGCGCAGGCGAACGGCCTTGCGCAGGGGCATCCGCACCCGCATCCGCAGGCCGCGACGTTGCCGGATGCTTGAGGCCGCCTCCTATCCGTTCATGCAGACGGCGGCGCTGGCCATCGTCCTGGCCGGCGTCGCCTGCGGCATCGTCGGCGCCCTGGTGGTGGTCAACCGGATGACCTTCCTGGCCGGCGGCGTGGCGCATGCCGCCTACGGCGGAGTCGGGCTGGCGTTTTTCCTGGGCTGGCCGGTGATGGCCACGGCGACCGGGTTCGCGGTCGCCGCCGCCGTGCTGGCCGCGATCGTCACCCTGCGGGCGCGCCAGCGGATGGACGTGGCGGTCGGCCTGCTGTGGTCCGGCGGCATGGCGTTCGGGGTGCTGCTGATCGACCTCACGCCCGGCTACAACGTGGACCTGACGAGCTACCTGTTCGGGTCGCTGCTGGCGGTCGGCCACGACGTCCTGGGCGCGATGGCGGTCCTGGTCGGCCTGCTGGTCGGCCTGGTCACGCTGTTCTACCGGCCGCTGCTGATGCTGTCGGCCGACCGCGAGTTCGCGCGCGCCCGCGGGCTGCCGGTCGACCTGCTGCACGTGCTCCTGGTGGCGGCGGTCGCCCTGGCGGTGATGGCGGCGGTGCCGGCCATCGGCCTGGTGCTGGTGATCGCCCTGTTGACCATTCCCGCCTACATGGCCGAACTGACCGCCCGCTCGCTCGGCGCCATGATGGTGACCGGCGCCCTGTGGGCGGTCGGCTTCGGGCTCGCCGGCCTGGCCCTGGCCTACGCCTTCGACCTGACCTCCGGGGCCGCCATCGTGGCCGTCGCGGTGACCGCCCTGGCGGCGGCCGAGTCGGTGCGCCTGACCGCCGGGCGGCGCCGCACGGCGAAGGCACCGCCAACAAGGGCCGGCAAGAAGAGCAGCGCCGCTCCCGGCAGTGGAACCTCGGCCGACAAATTATCCCAATAGACGGTTCGATCGGCGCCTTCGTTATAGTGCTGCAAGATAACGGCACCGATTTGCTTGGTATAGCCGGCCTCCTCGATCGCCAGAAGCTCGGCCGCCACGTAGAAATAGAACACGTCGTTGACAGCGTCCAATTCGATCTCGAGGTTCACGAATTCGCCGTAGGCGAAATCAGACGGCAACCCAACCTCTCGCCAACCGAACCCATCGTCGTTGGGATCGTCCAGGTAGCTCACCGAGTCGTACACCATGAACTGATTGTCGAAGAACTCGATAATCGGATAGGACGAAAACTGGCCGTACGCGTTGACGCCGACGCCCCAGAATCCGCCGGTGCGTCCGGTGAACTGCTCGAGCGCGGGGTCGATATAGTAGTCGATGGAAAGACTCATCGCACCGGGCGTATCGTACCTGCGGCCTTGCGTATTGTATAGCGGGCCGGCGTACTCCGGCGGTCGGTTCGAGCTTGAATCATCCACCGAAACGGTATGCGCGAGACGGTAATCCCCTTCGAAAAACACCGATGAAAACCCGGCCGGCGGATAACGGTCGACATACCAAACCCCCGGCGCCTGCGTGTCGGCGAGGACCGGGTCGGTATCGAAGGTCTGCATCGTCACCGATCCCGCCTGCGCGAGGTGAGACATCCCGGAAACGGCGAGAACGGCGGTACAGATCGCCAACATGTTTGAAAATCTATGAAGCTTCATAGCCATGAGACGCTCCTCCAAACCCGATTGAAACGCATGTGCATGGAGTTTTGTTTGCAGACCAACTTCTCGGATTCTGCTTATACGCACCTTCGACCGACAAGGCAAACACCTTTATGAGAACTTGAAAGAAATCTTCCTTCTCAATAAAAATATAACGGGAGCGAGGCAATTAATAATTGTGCGATGACAGACGTTGGCTTTATGAACGCCCTCTGGACCGGGACCGTGCTTGCGACATGGTTGTCCGTTACCGTGGTGGAAAAGCAAAGAGCCGCGCCCCGGATGACGACGCAACCGTCCCTGCCGTTGGGTCAGGTCGCCTGCTGCCAATTGGCGCGAAAATACGCGACAATAGCCGTCGCAACGAAGCGGCCTGCTTCTGTCCCCTGACGCTCTTGCACCACTTCCCGGGACATCACCCCGTTGAATGCCTTCGCAAAACCGGAACGGCTCAAGGCTCAAGCCTTCCCGGCTCATTCCCGGGATCACTGTGGATAGGTTCGTTTAGCGCCTTTAATCGGTCTTCCCAGTCTGCTAGTGTCCCGGATCCGAAGCTCGTTGCATTATGGGGCGGGCGATTTCGAACTTCGGATCCACCACACTAATTCCTGAAGGAGGGAGTTCAGCTTTTCTCCCTCAGGCATCCCGTCGAAAGACGAGACGATCCCGATCGCGCCCTCCGAACAGGTTCGGGGCGGGGATATGGGGACGGACTGGAAAAGAAGGGGACCGCAATGTTCGATCTGTCGGGGAAGGGGGCCCTGGTGACCGGCGCGTCGGGCGGCATCGGCGGCGCCGTGGCGCGCGCCCTGCACGCGGCCGGCGCCCGCGTCGCGCTGTCCGGACGCAACGCCGGGGTCCTGGCGGCGGTGGCCGGCGACCTGGGCGAGCGGGCCCGGGCGGTCCCGGCCGACCTGTCCGACGGCGCCGCCGCCGAGGCTCTGGTCAAGGACGCCGAGGCGGCGATCGGGCAGGTCGACATCCTGGTCAACAACGCCGGCCTGACCCGCGACCAGCTCGCCATGCGGATGCAGGACGAGGACTGGCAGGCGGTGCTCGACGTCAACCTGACCGCCGCCTTCCGGCTGTCGCGGGCCGGCCTCAAGGGGATGATGAAGCGGCGCTGGGGGCGCATCGTCGGCATCACCTCGGTGGTCGGGGTGACCGGCAATCCGGGGCAGGCCAACTACGCCGCCTCGAAGGCCGGCATGATCGGGATGAGCAAGTCGCTGGCCCAGGAGGTGGCGTCGCGCGGCATCACCGTGAACTGCGTGGCGCCGGGGTTCATCACCTCGGCGATGACCGATGCGCTGCCGGAGGCGCAGAAGGGGAAACTGCTCGGCGCCATTCCCGCCGGACGGATGGGCGAGGCGGCCGAAATCGCCGCCGCGGTGGTCTATCTGGCCAGCCCGGAGGCCGCCTACGTGACCGGCCAGACGCTGCACGTGAATGGTGGAATGGCGATGATTTAGAGCGGTTCGTGGGGGGCATCGGACGCTGGCCATGATCCGAAAATTGTGTTACGACACCGCCGAACCCCGCGCTTACGGGGGATCGAGGGGGAGGCCGAGAGGCCGCAGGAGCCAACTTTCTGTTACCTGACAAGCCGAGGGATTGGGAAAAGATGAGTGACACCGCCGAGCGCGTGAAGAAGATCGTCGTCGAACATTTGGGGGTCGAGGAGGCGAAGGTCACCGAGAACGCCAGCTTCATCGACGACCTGGGGGCCGACAGCCTGGACACCGTCGAACTGGTGATGGCGTTCGAGGAGGAGTTCGGGTGCGAGATCCCGGACGACGCGGCCGAAAAGATCCAGACGGTCAAGGACGCCATCGACTTCATCGACGCCAACGCGTCCTGAGGCGACGACGGAGGCCGGGTATCGGGACGGAACAAGGGCTGCTATGAGACGCGTCGTCGTCACGGGATTGGGGATGGTTTCGCCGCTCGGCTGCGGCGTCGACATCACGTGGAAAAAGCTTCTCGAGGGCCGGTCCGGCGTCCGCCGGATCACCCATTTCGAGGTTTCGGACCTGGCGGCCAGGATCGCCGCCCTGGTCCCGAAGGAGGAATCGGAGGACGGTGCCTTCGTGGCGGCCGACTGGGTCGCGCCGAAGGAGCAGCGACGGATGGACGAGTTCATCGTCTACGGCATCGCGGCGGCCGCCGAGGCGGTGCAGGACGCCGACTGGATGCCGGAGGACGAGACGGCACGGGAACGCACCGGCGTCCTCATCGGCTCCGGCATCGGCGGCCTCAACAGCATCGCCAAGGGCGCCCTCACGGTGGAGGAAAATCCCCGCCGGCTCAGCCCGTTCTTCATCCCGTCGGCGCTGATCAACCTGGCGTCCGGCCATGTCTCCATCAAATACGGGTTCAAGGGACCGAATCATTCGGTGGTGACCGCCTGCTCGACCGGTGCGCACGCGATCGGCGACGCGGCCCGGTTGATCATGCTGGGGGACGCCGACGTGATGGTCGCCGGCGGCGCCGAGGCGGCGGTGTGCCGGCTGGGGATCGCCGGTTTCTCGTCCGCCAAGGCATTGTCCACCAACTTCAACGACGATCCGACCGCCGCCTCGCGGCCGTGGGACAAGGACCGCGACGGGTTCGTGATGGGCGAGGGCGCCGGGATCGTGGTGCTCGAGGAATACGAGCACGCCCGGCAGCGCGGCGCCAAGATCTACGCCGAGGTGGTCGGCTACGGCCTGTCCGGCGACGCCTATCACATCACGGCGCCGTCCGAGGACGGCAACGGCGGTTTCCGCTCCATGCGGGCGGCCCTCGATCGGGCCGGCCTCGCGCCCCGGGACATCGACTACATCAACGCGCACGGCACCTCGACCCCGCTCGGCGACGAGATCGAGCTGGGCGCGGTGAAGCGGCTGTTCGGGGACGCCGCCTATGAACTGACCATGTCGTCGACCAAGTCGGCGGTCGGGCATCTGCTCGGCGCCGCCGGCGCGGTCGAGGCGATTTTCGCGGTGCTGGCGATCCGCGACCAGGTGGCGCCGCCGACCCTCAACCTGGACAATCCGTCCGACGGGTGCGACCTCGACCTGGCGGCCAAGGCGGCGCGGCCGCGCCGGATCCGGGCGGCGCTGTCGAACTCGTTCGGGTTCGGGGGAACCAACGCCAGTTTGGTGCTGAAGGCGGTCGACGGCTGACCGATGGGGCTTGCGGCCCGCCTCCTCGCCACGATGATCCTGCTGGCCGGCCTTGTCGGGGCGGCCCTGTCCGCCTGGGGATACGAACGTTTCGTGACGCCCGGCCCCCTGACCGCGGATGCCGCCGTGGTGGTGCCGCGCGGGTCCGGCCTGTCGGCCATCGCCGACCTGCTCCGCGAAAAGGGCGTGATCGACGATCCCCTGGTATTCCGGGTCGGCGCGCGTATCCTTGGCGCCGGGCAAAGCCTGCGGGCCGGCGAGTTCCGGTTTCCCGCCAGGGTCAGCATCGAGGGCGCGCTGGACATCCTGCGCAACGGCGAGACGGTGGTCCGCCGGCTCACGGTGCCGGAGGGGCTGACCGCCGCGCAGGTCCTCGACCTCTTGCGTCGGGTCGACGGCCTGGTCGGCGATCCGCCGGACGCCGTCGCCGAGGGCGACCTGCTTCCGGAGACCTATCATTTCTCGCTCGGCGACCGCCGGGCCGGCCTGGTGGCGCGGATGCGCGAGGCCATGCGGGACGCCCTCGCCCGGGCATGGGACGGGCGCGAGCCCGGGCTGCCCCTGAAAACACCGCGCGAGGCCCTGATCCTGGCCTCGATCGTCGAGAAGGAGACCGGCCTGGCGGCCGAGCGGCCGATTGTCGCCGCGGTGTTCATCAACCGCCTGCGCAAAGGCATGCGTCTGCAATCGGATCCCACCACCGCCTACGGCCTGTCGCCGGGCCGGCCGCTCGGGCGCCCGCTGACCCGCAAGGACCTGCAGTCGGAGACGCCCTACAACACCTACGTGATCGATCGTCTGCCGCCGGGTCCGATCTGCAACCCCGGCCAGGCATCGATCGACGCCGTCCTGCACCCGGCCCCGACGCACGACCTCTACTTCGTGGCCGACGGGACCGGCGGTCACGTGTTCGCGCGGACCCTGGCCGAGCACAACCGCAACGTGGCGCGCTGGCGGCGCATCCGCGACGCCGCGACGCAACCGTGACGGCGACTCCCGGTCCGCCGGTCAGGCGAGGTTGGCCGGCGCCAGAAGGTCCTCGCGCACCAGATGGGTCACCTGCTTGTCCACCCGATGCAGGGACGCATGCAGGTGCGACGGGGATGCCACCGGATGGGCATAGACCCGGGCCACCTCGAACAGGCGCGCGCGGTGCTGCGGGTCCGGGTTGGCGACGACGAGTCGCTCTTCGTTCACGAACCAGTGCCACGTAATCCAGAAGAACCGGCGAAGTTCGTGGCTGAAGCCTTGGCTGCCGGATACGCTGTCGGGAATGATGTCGTGATGTCGGCGGCGTGGGGTATTCGTATCTTCGGGAAGTCGAGTTTGAAGCCCGTTTGTCGGGTCGTTCGTTGTTAGCTCGAGAGAACGTTCTTTTTCATATGAAAACACTGTCCCTCTCCTCAAGATGCCCAATCTCAAAAACCGTCGGCGTTTGTTCGCTTTTTTCCGCTACACCTTCACGAAACTATAGTGTTTGACTAGTCACCCCGCTATCCAACTTTAGTCGGAGTCAGGGAGACTCATCCTTTTTGTGGAAGTCGGCGCGCAATGCGGGAGCTGACTGCGGCCGGCAGGGTCATCAACAACCATGCGGCGAAGGCGGTCGGCCAGGGAAAGGCGATCCTGGCGCGGTCGCCGCGCAACCCCCGCGCGATGATCGCCGCCGCCTTGTCGGCATCGAGGAAGAAGGGCATGGGAAACCGGTTGGCGCGGGTGATCCGGCTGTCCACCCAGCCCGGACAGATGACCGAAACGCCGATGCCGTGGTCCGCCAACTCGCCGCGCAGACCCTCGCCCCAGGCCTTCACCGCCGCCTTGGACGCGCAGTAGGCGGCGGCGCCGGGCAATCCCGCGTAGCCGGC
>JANQGL010000312.1 GCA_028277325.1 Magnetospira sp. | reverse complement strand
CTACCTGATCACCCCGCCGCGCCTCGATCCGGCGGCGTTCGCGCCGATCCTGGCCGCCGCGCTGGACGCCGGCGACGTGGCCTGCCTGCAAGTGCGCCTCAAGGACGTCGATGACGCGGCCATCCGGCGCGCCTGCGACGTCCTGCGGCCGATCGCCCAGCCGCGCGGCGTGGCGGTCCTGCTCAACGATCGCCCGGACCTGGCCGCCGAGACCGGCTGCGACGGGGTCCACGTGGGCCAGGAGGACACGCCCTGCGCCGAGGCCCGGAGGTTGGTCGGGGACGCCGCCATCGTCGGCGTGACCTGCCACGAGTCCCGGCACCTGGCGATGACCGCCGCCGAGGCGGGGGCCGACTACGTGGCCTTCGGCGCGTTCCACCCGACCCCCACCAAACAGCCGAAAACACGGGCCCATCCGGACATCCTCGCATGGTGGTCGGAGATCGCGGTGGTGCCCTGCGTGGCGATCGGCGGCATCACGGTCGACAACGCCGCGCCCCTGGTCGCCGCCGGGGCCGACTTCCTGGCCGTGTCGTCCGGCGTGTGGGACCATCCGGACGGCCCGGCGGCGGCGGTGCGGGCGTTCGACCGGCGGCTCGATCAGGCCCGGCACAGCTCCTGAACGAAATCCGACAGCCCGACCTGGCGCCGCCGCTTCAGCCGCTCGGCCATCAAAATGGCGCGCACACTGGACACCGAGTCCTCCAGCACGTCGTTGACCACGATGTAGTCGTACTCCGCCCAGTGACTCATCTCGTCGGCCGCCTTGGCCATCCGGCGGGCGATCACGTCCTCCGGGTCCTGGGCCCGCTTCCTCAGGCGCGCCGCCAGCTCGTCGTGCGACGGCGGCAGGATGAAGATCGACACCAGGTCCTCGCGCGTCTTCTCGGCCAGTTGCTGGGTGCCCTGCCAGTCGACGTCGAACAGGATGTCGCGGCCGGCCCGCAGTTCCCTCTCCACGCGCGCGCGCGGCGTGCCGTAGTAGTTGTCGAACACCCGCGCATGCTCCAGGAGACCGTTTTCGCGCACCATGCGCTCGTAGTCGGCGACCGGGATGAAATGGTAGTCGCGGCCGTCCACCTCGCCCGGACGCGGCGGCCGGGTGGTCACCGAGACCGACATCGCCAGCCCCGGTTCCCGGTCCAGCAGGGCCCGCGAAATGGTCGACTTGCCGGCCCCGGACGGCGACGACAGGACCAGCATCAGGCCGCGCCGATGGATTTGAATGCTGCCGTTCATGGGTCTGGATGCCTCGTGCCTATTCGACGTTTTGCACCTGTTCGCGAAGCTGCTCCACCGCCGCCTTGAGGTCCAGCCCGAGGCGGGTCAGGTCCACGTCCGAGGACTTGGCGCACAGGGTGTTGGACTCGCGGTTGAGCTCCTGGCACAGGAAATCCAGCTTGCGGCCGATCGGCCCGCCGCCGTCGATCAGGGCGCGGGCCGCTTCGCCGTGCGCCAGCAGGCGGTCCAGCTCCTCGCGCAGGTCGGCCTTGGCGGCCAGCAGGGCGACCTCCTGGGCCAGCCGTTCCTCGGACAGGCCGGCCCCGGCGTCCAGAACCTCCTGCACCTGGCGGCGCAGCCGGGCGCGGATCGCCGCCGGCTGCGCCGCCGCCAGGCGCTCGGCGCGCGACGTCAGGTCGACGATGCGGTCCAAGTGGCCGCGCAGGGTCGCCGCCAGCACCGCGCCCTCGGTCCGCCGCATGTCGTCCAGCGCCGCCAGCGCCCGGTCGAGGGTGGCCAGGATCGCGTCGTCGCGCGCCGCCAGGGTGTCGGCGTCGAGCGGCTCGGCGGACTCGGTGTCGCGCATCCAACACAGCGACAGCAGGCCGTCGATCGAGGCCGGACGCAGTTCGGGATGACGGGTCGCCAGGTTCTGCGCCAACACCAGCACGCGCTCCAGCAGTGCCGGGTCGACCCGCGCCTCGGCGCCCGGCGCCGCCGACTGCACGTCCAGCACCAGATTGAAGTTGCCGCGCCGGAACCGTGCCGAGACCCGCTGCCGGACCGGCGCCTCCAGGGAATCGAATCCGGACGGCAGGCGGATCCGCAGGTCGAGACCCTTGCCGTTGACGCTGCGCACCTCCCAGGACCAGGCCAACCGGTCGTCGCGGTCCTGGGCGCGCGCGAAGCCTGTCATCGACGATACCGGCACCGGCTTCCCCTTGCTCATCGCGGAAAAGTGTTTATAGCGTTCAAGCATCGGCGCAACAAGGCACCGCACCATGCAGCACGGCGACCCGCGCGCCATCCTGATCACTGGCGCGTCCAGCGGCATCGGCGAGGCCCTGGCCCTGCACTACGCGGCACCGGGGACCCGCCTGTTCCTGTCCGGGCGCGATCCGGCGCGCGTCGCGGCGGTCGCCGAGGCCTGCCGGGCCCGCGGCGGCGGCGCCGCGGGCCGCGTTCTCGACGTGCGCGACCGGACCGCGATGGCGGGCTGGATCGCCGAAAGCGACGCCCACGCGCCGCTCGACCTGGTGATCGCCAACGCCGGGATCAGCGGCGCCACCGCCGGCGATCCGGCCGCCGACGACGAGGCCACCCGGGACATCCTGGCGATCAACATTGCCGGCGCGGTCAACACGGTGCTGCCGGCCGCCGCCGCGACGGCGGCGCGGCGAC
>JANQGL010000277.1 GCA_028277325.1 Magnetospira sp. | reverse complement strand
AGCATCGGGATGTTGGAGGCCAGCGAGACGATGCGCGGCACCAGGTCGGTGTCGGTCTGCACCAGTTTCGCATGGTCGCCCACGAAGCTGTCGGCGATCGAGGCCGAACCGCCGTTGCCGCAGACGTAGAGGCGCGTTTCGCCCTGATAGGCCGCGGCGAGCAGGCGTGCCGCCTCGGCCAGCGCGGCGCGGTCGACCGAGGCGAGGGCATGGCCCACGCGTTGCGCGTAGGCGTCGAAGTATCCGGCGATGTCCGGATATTCTTGGTCGGGGAAGGTCATTCGGGTCTCGTCGTTGCGGGTCTTGGATGGGGCGGCCGGCGGGGACCTATTCCGGCGCCGGACCGGTGGCGTCGGCCAGGGTGCGCAGCTGCCGGCTGGCCACCGCCAGCATCGGGAAATCGGGCGCGTCGCCGGCCCACATCTCCGACAGCATCTGCTCGGTGCGCGCCACCGCGTCCCGGTGGGTCTCCACCCAGGCGGCGGTGGTCTCGGCGGCGTCGCCCTTCTCCGGGTCCCCGGCCGTCGCCAGCACCCGCGAGGCGAGCACCATCTGCAGACCGTAGAGGTCCTCGATCATCGACCCCACGGCGAGCTTGGTCCAGTGGGTGTCGGCCTTCAGCCGCTCCGCCGCCGCCCGCATGTAGCCGAGGCGGAAGCGGCCGCCGACTCCGAAGTAATGCCGCGCCGCGCAGTCCACGGATACCCCGTGGCGGCCTTCCAGCCGCACGATGTCGCACCCCGAAACGAGGACGATCAGGCCGGCGACGCGGCGCGCCAGGTCGTCCGGCACCCCGCGCTCCGCCAGGTCCCGGGCGCGGCGCTGGAAGTCCGCGGCCGCCGCCTCGGCGAGCACGCCGTCGAGCCGCTCCGACAGGTCGTCGATCCCCGGGCGGAAGGCTTCGAGCGCACCGCCGACGTCCAGCGGGTCCGGCCCGTGGCGCAGGAACCACATGACGCCGCGGTCGATCAGCCGGTTGATCTCCAGCAGCATGCCGGTCTGCACCTCGGCCGGCACCCGGTTGTCGAGCGCCTCGATGCCGGCCCACAGATCGCGCAGGCGGAACACCTCGCGGGTGATCAGGTAGGCGCGCGCCACCGCCACCGGCGCCACCCCGGTCTTCTCCAGGACCTGGGTCACGAAATAACCGCCGACGCGGTTGATCATGCTGTTGGTGACGTGGGTGGCGATGATCTCGCGGCGCAGCCGGTGGCCGTCGATGGCGGCGCGGAACCGCTCGCGCAGGGCGCTCGGGAAATAGCGCACCAGATCCCCGGCCAGGAACGGGTCGTCCGGCAGGTCGGAGTCCATCACCTGGTCGAACAGCCAGATCTTCGAATAGGGCATGAGGATGGATATCTCGGGCCGGGTCAGCCCGATGCCGGAGGTCTCCCGCTCCGACAGGGTCTCGTCGTCGGGCAGGAACTCCACCGTGCGGTCGAGGCGCCCGGCGCGCTCCAGCATCCGCATCAGGCGCGCCTGCTGGTCCAGCACCTCGTTGCCCTGGCGGGCGACCATGGTGATGGCCTGGCTTTGCAGGTAGTTGTCGCGCAGCACCAGTTCCGCCACCTCGTCGGTCATCTCGACCAGCAGGGCGTTGCGCTGCTTCGCGGTCAGGTCGCCGTCGGCCACCACCCTGTCGAGCAGGATCTTGATGTTGACTTCGTGGTCGGAGCAGTCGACGCCGGCCGAGTTGTCGATCGAGTCGGTGTTCAGGTGGCCGCCGGCCAGGGCGTATTCGATGCGCGCGCGCTGGGTCAGGCCCAGGTTGGCGCCCTCGCCGATCACCTTGCAGCGCAGTCGGGCGGCGTCGATGCGCAGGGCGTCGTTGGCCCGGTCGCCGGCCTCGGCATGGGATTCCGACGTCGCCTTGACATAGGTCCCGATGCCGCCGAACCACAGCAGGTCCACCGGCGCGGCGAGGATCGCCCGCATCAGGTCCTGCGGCGTCATGGCGTCGCGCTCCAGGCCCAGCAGCGCCCGCACCTGCGGCGACACCTCGACCCGCTTGGCGGTGCGCGTGAAGATGGCGCCGCCCGCCGACAGCAGGCCGGCGTCGTAGGCGTCCCAGCCGCGCCCGGCCTCGAACAGCCGCTTGCGCTCGGCGAACGAGGTCGCCGGGTCGGGGGCCGGGTCGATGAAGATGTGCAGGTGGTTGAAGGCGGCGACCAGCCGGATGTGCTCCGACAGCAGCATGCCGTTGCCGAACACGTCGCCGCCCATGTCGCCGATCCCGGCCACCGTGAAGTCCTGGGTCTGGGTGTTGACGCCCATCTCGCGGAAATGCCGTTTCACGGATTCCCAGGCGCCCCGGGCGGTGATCCCCATCTTCTTGTGGTCGTAGCCCAGCGAGCCGCCGGAGGCGAAGGCGTCGCCGAGCCAGAACCCGTACTCGGCCGCCACCGCGTTGGCGATGTCGGAGAAGGTGGCGGTGCCCTTGTCGGCGGCGACCACCAGATAGGGATCGTCGGCGTCGTGGCGGATCACGTCGGACGGCGCCACC
>JANQGL010000211.1 GCA_028277325.1 Magnetospira sp. | reverse complement strand
CGACCATCGCCACCGGGCCGGCACGGCGCAGCCGGACCACTTCCGCCGCCTTGTCCTCCGGCAGCACCTCGGCGACGACCGTTTCGAGTCCCAAACGGCGCCCCACCGCCTCGGCCGCGGCGCGGCTGTCGCCGCTGAGCATCACGACGGCCCGGCCCAGATCGTGCAGGCGCGCCACCGCGTCGCGGGCCTCCGGACGCACCGGATCGCCGAACGCCAGCAGGCCGGCCAGGCGTCCGTCCACCGCCACCCAGACCACCGTCCGTCCGTCGGCTTCCCAGGCGGCCTTCACGTCATCGTAGGGCGCCGGATCGAGCCCGTGCTCGACCATCAGGCGGCGGTTGCCGATCCACACCCCGCGCCCGTCCACCGTCGCGTCCAGACCGCGTCCGGGCCGCGCCGTGAAACGGCTCGGGCCGTCCAGGCCGGCCGCCCCGGGGCGCTCGGTCAGGGCGCGGGCCAGCGGGTGCTCGCTGCCCTTCTGGGCCGCGGTGGCGAGGCGCAGCAGGGTTTCGGCGTCGATCTCCGGGTCCAGCGGTTCGGCGTGAACCAGGCCGGGACGGCCCTCGGTCAGGGTGCCGGTCTTGTCGAACACCACGGTGGTCGCGCGATGCGCGGTTTCCAGGGCGGCGGCGTCGCGGATCAGGATCCCGGCCCTGGCCGCGACCCCGGTCCCGACCATCACCGCGGTCGGCGTGGCGAGCCCCAGCGCGCAGGGGCAGGCGACGACCAGCACCGACACGGCCGCGATGAGGGCCTCGTCGAGCGCCGCGCCGGCCATCCAATGGCCCGCCAGCGTCACGGTCGCGATGCCGATCACGATCGGCACGAACACCGCCGCCACCCGATCGACCAGGCGCTGCACCGGAGCCTTGCCGGCCTGCGCCGTCTCGACCAGGCGAACGATGCGCTCCAGGGTGGACTCGGCCCCCACCGCCCCTGCCGTCACCCGGATCAGGCCGTCGCCGTTGACCGAGCCGCCGGTCACCGGGTCGCCCGGCCGCTTGGCGACCGGCAGGCTCTCGCCGGTGAGCAGCGATTCGTCGACCTGGGTCTCGCCGTCGGTCACCTCGCCGTCGACCGGAACCCGCTCGCCCGGCCGCACCACCACCAGGTCGCCGACCCGCAACGCCCGCGCGGGCAACGGAATCTCCCGCCCCTCGCGCAGGACCGAGGCCGTTTCGGGTCGCAAACGACCGAGCGACCGGATGGCCGAGGCGGCCCGCCATTTGGCGCGGCCCTCCAGCACCTTGCCGAGCAGGACCAGGGTGATCACGCTGGCCGAGGCCTCGAAATAGAGGTCGCCGGGCGTTCCGCCCAGCCACAGGGCGAGGCTCAATCCGTAGGCGGCGGTGGTCCCGAGAGCCACCAGCAGGTCCATGTTGGCGGACCCGCCGCGCAACGCCCGCCAGGCCGCGCCGTAGAATCGCGCCCCGCCCCCGGCCTGGACCAGGGTCGCCAGGACCACCTGGACCCCGGGCGCCAGGAACACCGGGCCGCCGATCCAGTGGGCGGCCATCTGGCCCCAGAACGGCACCGTCAGGGCCATCGCCAGCCCGAGCACCGCGAGGTCGCGCCGCATCGCCCGGTCATGGGCCGCCCTCCCGGCGGCGTCGGTTTCCGCATCGACGGGCCGGCCGCCGAAGCCGGCTTTCCGCACCGCCGCCAGGATCCCCGGCAGATCGACCGCGCCGACCACGGTGGCCTTCTCGGTCGCCAGGTTGACCGCCGCCGAGACGACGCCCGGCTGGCGGTTGAGAACCCGTTCCAGGCGCCCCGAGCAGGCGGCGCAGGTCATGCCCTCGATCCGCAGGTCGATGGTGCGCGGCGGGGCTTGGGGAAAATCCTTGTCCATTCCCCATACTTAGGAGGCCGGTGCGCGGCGCGCCACTTCAAGGCGTCATATTCGGTGCGTATACTGGGGTGTTCTTGCGTGGGAGTGCCGACATGTCGACGATACGTGCTTCACTGGTCATCGGCTTGCTGTTCATGACTTCGCTGGGCACCGCGGGCTACGCGGCCTTCGAGCGCGAGGCCCCGCAGGCGGTCACCGACGTCCGGACGCCCGGCGCGCCGGAAGGCGGCGCGCCGCCGTGGCTCGTCCCGACGGTTGCCTGGCTGGGACTCGTCGCCCTGATGGTCTCCCTCCGCGTTCCCGGCCCGCACCGCCCGGGGGACCGCCGGCGGGCCCGCCGCGGCGGCGGGTTCTACGTGGGCGGCGGCCTCGGCGGCGGCGGGTTCGGGGGCGGTGGAGTCGCCGGCGGCAGCGGCGGGTTCGGCGGCGGCGGCGCCTCGGGGAGCTGGTAAATCCGGTGATCAAGAACGTTCAACGGATTGAAAAGCAATGTCGAGCACATCTCGTTACGGCGTCGGTACAATGTTGAGTTCGCGGGATCGGCGGCGGGTCGCCCAGGCGATTCGCGAGGCGGAGGCAAGAACGCAGGGCGACATCGTGACCGTGATCGCCCGGCGCAGCGACGACTACGCCCACGTCCCGCTGCTGTGGGCGGCGCTGGCTTCCCTCACCGTGCCGGGGTTCGCGGTGCTGCTCGTCCCCGGCCTCCCGCTCGGCTGGGCCTATGTGGCGCAGGTGGGCGTGTTCGCCGCGCTGGCATTGCTGTTCCGGAGTCCGTCCGTGCGGCCGCGCCTGGTGCCGCTGACGGTCCGTCAGCAACGGGCGGCGCGGCACGCCCGCGAACTGTTCTTCGCCAACGACCTGCACCTGGCCGAGGGCCGCGCCGGCGTGCTCATTTTCGTTTCCGCCGCCGAACGGTACGTGGAAATCCTCGCCGATTCGGGCATCGACGCCAAGGTTCCACAGGCCACCTGGACCCAGGCGGTGGCCGATTTCGTGGCCGGCATGCACCGCGACGACCCGGCGGCCGGGCTGGTGTCGGTCATCGGCACGGTGGGCGACGTGCTGGCCGAGCATTTCCCGGCCGAGGGCCGCGATCCGAACGAGCGGCCGGATCGTCTGATCGTGCTGTGAGCGGCGCGGCCTTGACGCCCTTCCGGCGCGGGGGCAGGATGGCCGGCCGGCGAAGGGGGTGGCGCGCATGTTCCTGCTGATCGACAACTACGACAGCTTCACCTACAACCTATGGCATTTCCTGGGCGAGCTGGGCGCCGCCGTGGAGGTGCGCCGCAACGACGCCCTGAGCGCCGAGGAGGCCCTGGCCCTGGCGCCCGAAGGGATCGTCCTGTCTCCGGGGCCTTGCGATCCGGATCGCGCCGGAATCTGCCTGGAGCTGATCGGCAAGGCGGCCGGCCGGGTGCCGATCCTCGGGGTCTGCCTGGGCCATCAGTCGATCGGTCAGGCGTTCGGCGGCAGGGTGGTCCGGGCGCCGCTGTGCATGCACGGCAAGATGAGCGACATCCGCCACCACGGACGCGGCCTGTTCGCCGGCCTGCCCGATCCGCTGACCGCGGCCCGCTACCATTCGCTGATCGTCGAGCGCCACACCCTGCCCGACTGCCTGGAGGTCACGGCGGAGACCGGGGACGGGTTGATCATGGGCCTGCGGCACCGCGAGTGGCCGATCTTCGGGGTCCAGTTCCATCCCGAGAGCATCGCCTCGCAGGCCGGGCACGACCTCCTGCGCAACTTCCTGACCATCGCACACGAGGAGCCCGTGGCGGCATGACCGAGCCTCTTCCCGACCTCAAGCCCGTGCTGGCCCGGCTGGCGACCGGCCAGACCCTGGACGGCGACCTGGCCGAGGCCGCGTTCACCCTCATCATGTCCGGCGAGGCGACGCCGGCGCAGATCGGCGCCCTGCTGATGGCTTTGCGCCTGCGCGGCGAGACGGTGGACGAGATCACCGGCGCGGTGCGCGCCATGCGGGCCCAGGCCCTGACCATCCGCGCCCCGGCCGAGGCGATGGACATCGTCGGCACCGGCGGCGACGGCAAGGGTAGCTACAACGTGTCGACCGGCGCCGCCCTGGTGGTCGCCGGCTGCGGCGTGCCGGTCGCCAAGCACGGCAACCGCGCCCTCTCCTCCCGCTCCGGGTCGGCCGACGTACTGAAGGAGATGGGGATCAACCTGGACGCCGACATGAGCCTGATCGAACGCGCCATCGCCGAGGCCGGCATCGGCTTCATGGCGGCGCCGCGCCATCACAGCGCGATGCGCCACGTGGCCGGGCCGCGCGTCGAACTGGGCACCCGCACCGTGTTCAACATCCTCGGGCCGCTGTCCAACCCGGCCCTGGTGAAGCGGCAGTTCAC
>JANQGL010000400.1 GCA_028277325.1 Magnetospira sp. | reverse complement strand
ACCGGCCTCTGGTTCTGGCTCGCCGCCGGCGGCCTGGTCCTGCTCGCCTGGAGCCGCGCCCGGACGGCGTTCGAACCGGCCCTGCTGGCGGTCAGCCTGCTGGTGCTCGCCTCCTGGCTCGATCCGGCGAGCGGCCTCGCCCTGGCCGGATTCCTGCTGCCGCCCTACCTGCTGGCGCGCCACCTGTGGGGTCGCCCGGCGCGGGCGCAGGGCGCCAAGGTGGCGGCGCTGATTCTGTGGCAGGTCGCCCTGTTCGTGGTGTTGAGGCAGTACGAATGGATCCAGATGGCGCCCTGGATGGACCACCCGCTGGCCATCGTCGGCCTGTCCTACATGCTGTTCCGGGTGCTGCATCTGGTGATCGACGCGCCGCAGATGGGACGGTTGCCGCTCACCCCCGGCGGCTATCTGGGCTACGTGCTGGCCTTCTGGACCCTGCTCGCCGGGCCGATCCAGCGCTACGACGACTTCCGGCGCGGCCTCGACCGGGTCGGCCGGCCGCCCGACGACAGCCTGCTGCCGGCACTGCACCGGATCGTCAACGGCCTGATCGCCGCCTTCGTGGTGGCGCCCATCCTTCTCGAGGCGGCCGACATCGACCTGCTGACCGCGCCGGGCACCACCTGGCTGGACCTGGCGGTGGTGTTCTACGCCTTTCCGGCCTACATCTACCTGAACTTCGCCGGCTACACGGACATCGTGATCGGCGTCGCGCGGCTGTGCGGGGCCGACACCCTGCCGGAGAACTTCAACCGCCCCTATCTGGCCCGCAACGTCCAGGATTTCTGGGCCCGCTGGCACATGTCGTTCGGCACCTGGATCCGGACCTACGTGTTCACGCCGCTGTCGCGCGCCCTGATCGGCGCCGCGCGGCCGGCCCATGCCGACGCCATGCTCGCGGTCGCGGTCCTGGGAACCTTCGTGATCGTCGGTGCCTGGCACGGCACCACCCTCAACTTCGTGCTGTTCGGGGTGCTGCACGGAGTCGGCGTGATCGTCGTCTCGGTCCACGGCGCGCTGCTGAAGCGCTGGCTGGGCAAGTCCGGCCGCAAGGCCTTCGTGGCCCATCCGGCGGTGCACGGGACGTCATGGCTGGTCACCCAGCACTTCGTGCTCGCCACCTTCCTTTTGTTCAACAACGACCTGGGCCACCTCGCCGAGGTCGCCCGGGCGTTGCTGGACTGAGATGTCAGGACGCCTCGGCCACCACCGCGCAGGAGATGGTCGCCGCGACCCGGCGCGCCTTGGCCTCGTCGTAGAGCCCGGCCGGGAAGTTGCGCGCCGCCTCGACCGCGAACCCGGACTCGGCCACCAGGCCGGCCACCTGTTCCGGCGCGGTCAGCAGATGGATGTGATCGGGCGCCGGGCTGTTGACCGGCAGGTTGACGAACAGGCGCCCGCCGGGGACCAGCAGCGGCCGCAGCCGGCGCAGCGCGGCCAGGGGATCCTCCAGGTGTTCGAGAACCTCGCTGACCACCAGGGCATCGAACCGCGGGCCGGAGGCCGCGCCGTCGGCGAACAGGTCGCGGCGGCGCAGGGTCGCCCGCCCGCCCTGGCCGAGCGCGGCGAGCGACGCCTCGGTGGCCTGGATGCTCTGCGGGCTGACGTCCCAGCCCTCGACCGCCGCGCGGCCCGCACGGCGGAGCGCGAAGTACAGGTAGAGTCCGTGGCCCGGCCCGATCTCCAGCAACCGGAACGATTCCGGCAGCGCGGGCAGGAAACCCTCGGCGTAGAACCGCAGCACCCGGCGATGGTTGCGCCACAAAAGATGGGACAGCAGCAGCCCGTCCATGTAGCGGGCCATGAAGGGCGCGTTGGCGTAGACCTCGGCATTGGCGGCGGCGAAGGAGTGGTTGCGGTAGCGTCCCTCGCGCCGGAAGAACAATTCCTCT